>CAMMNR010000042.1 GCA_946498265.1 uncultured Clostridium sp.
TAATTAATATAAAAAGAGTTGCAAAAAGGAGAGTTAATATGCAATGGTTTAAAGTTCCTGAAAAAATATATTTTGAAGCTGGTTCAATACAATATTTAGAAAAAATGCCAGATATAGAAAGAGCTTTTATTGTAACAGATGAAAGTATGATAAAACTTGGATATGTAGATAAAATATTATATCATTTAAGAAAAAGACAGCAATATGTACACTCAGAAATATTTAGTGATGTTGAATCAGACCCATCATTTGACACAATAAAAAAAGGTGTACAAGCTATGCAAAGCTTTAATCCAGATGTTATAATAGCAATTGGAGGAGGAAGCCCAATTGATGCAGCAAAAGGAATGTGGCTATTCTATGAACATCCAGATGCAGATGCTGAAGGATTAAAATTAAAGTTTATGGATATTAGAAAAAGAACATACAAATTTCCAAAACTAGGAACAAAATGCAAAATGGTAGCAATACCAACAACATCTGGAACAGGTTCAGAAGTAACATCTTTTGCAGTAATAACAGATAAAGAAAAAAATAAAAAATATCCATTAGCAGATTATGAATTAACACCAGATGTAGCAATCATAGATCCTAACCTAGTAATGAGTTTACCAAAATCAGTAACAGCAGATACAGGAATGGACGTTTTAACTCATAGTTTGGAAGCATATGTATCAAATATGGCATCAGACTATACAGACGGGCTAGCAGAAAAATCAACAGAATTAGTCCTAAAATATTTAGAAAGAGCATATAATGATGGAAATGACAAAGAAGCAAGAGAAAAAATGCACAATAGCAGTACAATAGCAGGAATGGCATTTACTAATGCATTTTTGGGAATAAATCATTCATTAGCTCATAAAATAGGTGCAGAATTCCACATGCCACATGGAAGAATAAATGCTATTTTACTTCCATATGTAATAAGATACAACAGTTCTAAACCATCAAAATTTGTGTCATTCCCTAAATATGAATACTTTATAGCTGATGAAAAATATTATGAATTAGCTAAAAAAGTAGGATTAAAAGCAGATTCTAAAGAAGAAGGAATAAACAGTTTAATTGAAAAGATAAAAGAATTAAATGGAAAATTGAATATTCCTAAATCATTTAAAGAAGCCGGCATAGATGAACAAGAATTTTTGGCTAAAGTAGATATGCTAGCAGATAGAGCTTTTGAAGACCAATGTACAACAGCAAATCCAAGATTACCTTTAGTTTCAGAATTAAAGCAAATATTATTAGATAGCTATTATGGTAAAGAAATAAATTAAAATAAAATTATAGTTTATAATATAAAGAATACTATATATAAGGTGAAGACAACTTATATATAGTATTTTTGTTTGACTAATACATTATAGCATGATAAAATAAGAAAAAATTCAGAAAGAAGTGATAATATGGGTATTTTAGATAAATTTAATGAAATGATGGAAAGACAAAGACAAAAAAAGCTAGAACAAAGAGTAAAAGAAGTAGAAAGTGTATATGATAGTACAAGAACAGAAGAAGAAGGAATAAATGAAGCTTCAAGAAAAGTAATTGAGCTAATGAAGGAAGACCCAGAATTAGGAGTAAGAATTTTAGAAACCATACAAGAAAGTCAAAAATTACCTAATAAAGTAGTAGTAGAAGCCATAAAACAAATTCCAGAAACAGAACAAATTGGAGATCCAGAAAAAACAATAATTGAAACAGTTGAAAAACTACCATTAGAAACAGAGGAAATAACAGATATAATTAAAGAGTCAAAAGTAAGTATACCAGTAGCAAAAGAGATAACGAAACAAATTCCAAATGAACAAGTAAGAAAAGAAGAAAAGGATAGATTAGAGCAAATAGAAAAAGAAGAAAGCGAAAAAGAACAAAAAGAAAGAGAACAAGAAATTCTAAGAGATTTAAGAGAAAAATATGCAACATGTGACAAGATAGAGGGAACACAGTTAACTAGTCAATTAAGTGAAATAAGAAAGAAGATGGAAACTACAAAAGTAAAAGATGCAATATCTCAAGTATTAGCAAGAAAAGCAGCAATCGAATGGAAACAACTTGGAACTACAAGATTACCATCAATGTATAAAGTTATAACACCACAAGAAATGATAGAAATAGATTTCCCCGATTTAGTAGAACAAGAATATGAAGATATAAAAGACAAAAAACAGTATGCTATAACTAAAGAGTATGAATTTGATAAGAAAAATTTACAAAAATTAATATTAAAAGAAATGGCAAAACAAATAGCAGAAGTTTATAAAGAATATGGAATAATAGAAATACCTCAAACCATAGTAGATAAGAAATTTGATGAAGAAGTAGAAAATTATTTTGCTGAAAAAATAATGAAATATGGAGAAGATATTAATAATGAAGAAATGGTAATAAATAAAATAAAGGGAATAAATAATTATGAATTAGAAGATTTAATAGGAATGATAGAAAAACTACCAGAGGCAGAAAAATCAGAATGTCTAAAAGATTTTAAAAAACAAATAGTAGAAAGAAAACAAAATGCAAAAGAAAATAATCAAGATGAAAAAGAAAGTAATAGCAATAAAGAAAACATTGAAAAAAAAGAAAACAGAGATGATGAATATATCCACTAAAATATTTTATAGATAAAAATATTTTAATATTTAAGAAAAGAAGAAAACTAAACAGATGGTATGAAAAAGAATTTAATAAAAAAGGAATGAAAAAATGAAAAGTGAATTAGATTTGGTATTAAGAGAACTTGCACAATACTTTATATATGGAACAGAAGATGTAAAAAGTGCATATAAAGAAGAAAAGATAATTCAATTAGATAAGAATGTAACTGATATAAACAGAATTTATAGAAAATTTCAAAGAATAGAAAAAGATAATTACTGGAAAATGGATACAGATGAAATTTTTTATAGACAAGCAAAATATCTAGAAAATTTTGAAGACAATTATGAAATAAAAAATGTTCATAGAAGTAGTTATCATATATTTGGAGTAGACTATACATACTCAAACTTTTCATTTGCTGATTTTAGAACATATTTTTCGTGGAGAACAAAAATAAGAAAAGGTAAATTTGAATTAATAGAATGGGAATATGAGCAAATTTATATAAATGAATTATTAAATCAAATAGGTTGTAAAGATGAAACTGATGCAATGGAAAAACTAATTGATTTTTGGAAAGGATATAGGCAATGTACATTAAGGATTGATAGTGTAATGCCTAATATTATCAAGGAATTTTACATTATAAGTGGTTTAAAAATACTATATACAGAAATTATGAAAAAATTTCCTATTGAGATTAAAACTCAAGCTAAAGATTTAAAAGACATAAATAAAGGAATATATACAGATAAAATAGATTTTTTAAATGAAATTTCAACATATAAAATATCTAAAAGCAAGTTATTAAAAACAAAATATGGATATCTATTAAATCAATGTATAGAAAAAGTTTTTAATAAGTTAAATTCAAAATTTAAAGAAAATGACATTTTATTAGCAGAAATGCTAATGTATAAAAATCAAACAGACTATTGGTGGGAACCACTTAAAAATTATAATATTTTTTATAAAAAAGAGCCAACTAATCCTATCATTATAGAAGGTACTGAAAAGTATGAATGTAAAAATGGTGAATGGAATAGAATAATTTATTCTGAAAATAGAGACTATAAAAATACAATAGGATATATTTTGAAGACAATGGAATGTTATATAAGAGAATATTTAGGGTATAGAAAGTTAAAACTTCCAGAAAAAACTGAAATTGTAAGAGATATTGGAGAATATTATTGTTTAGACAAAACTAGAAATGTTTTACAAAAAATATATAAAATGAATTTACAAGAGATTATTCAAATAGAAACAATTAAATTTTTAGAAGAAAATAAAATCCCAAAGAAGATATTAAAAAAACCAAAAGAAAAGAAAGATGAATTTGAGCAAGAAGAAAAAATAGAAGTAGTATTTAATCAAGAACAATTTGCAAAAATTAGAGAAAAATCAGAAGAAATCCAAAAAGCACTTATAATAGAAGAAAATGATACAGAAATTGCAAATAATATGGAAAGAAAAGAAGTTATTAAAAATAACGAAAAAATAAGTGGAATAAAAAAAGATACAATAGATAGACCTAAAGAAGTGGCTAGTACTCAAGATGAAATAGAAAAAACAAGTGCAAATATAAAATTAAGTGAACAAATAGAACTACAAGAAAATAGTAACAATATTATTGAAGAAAATGTATTTAAGAAATTTGCATATAACTTAAATCCAGAAGAAAAAGAAATAATAAATACTTTATTAGAAAAACAAGATGTAGAAAATAAAATAATGCAAATTGCACAAAGACAAAATGAAATGTTAGAGGTAATAATATCTAATATTAACGATAAAGCACTAGAAACAATAGGCGATACAGTAATAGAATCTAATATGTCATCTATTTATGAAGATTATGAAGAAGAAATAAAACAGGCTTTATAAAAATATAGATATTTAAAATGATACAAATTATAGGCAAAATTACAATAAAAGAAGGGAATGAAACAAATATGGCAATAAAAGTACCAAGAAGAATAGCAACGACACTAATGAATTCTTTAAAAGGAGGAGTTGTACCAAGAATAGGACTTCGGATATATAGCAGTAGGCAGAGAGCAAGAAATAAAAGCTTTATTAAATGATGTTGATATCATAGAAGAAGGAGGGTCTACATTCAGATTTTTGGTTGGAAGATATGGAAGTGGAAAAAGTTTTCTACTTCAAACTATTAGAACGCATGTCATGGATAGAGGATTTGTTGTAATAGATGCTGATCTTTCGCCAGAAAGAAGATTAATGGGAACTAAAGGACAGGGATTAGCAACATACAAAGAATTAATTCAAAACATGTCAACAAAAACAAAACCAGATGGACAAGCACTTCCACTAATTTTAGAGAAATGGATTTCAGGAATAAAGACTCAAGTTATGCAAGAAATTGGAGAAAATGCAGATAAAAAGGAATTTTCTAAAAAGGTAAAAAGCAAAATTTTTGAGAATATTTCTAGATTAGAAGGTATGGTACATGGTTTTGATTTTGCCAAAGTAATAAATATGTATTATGAAGCATATGAAGAATCAGATGACGAGAAAAAGTCGAAGGTGCTAAAATGGTTTAGAGGGGAATATTCAACAAAGACAGAAGCAAAAAATGAGCTTGGAATTAATATTATAATAACAGATGATAATTGGTATGAATATGTAAAATTATTTGCCATATTTTTGGTAAATGCAGGATATAAAGGTATGTTAATGTTGATAGATGAATTAGTAAATCTATATAGAATTCCATCATCTGTTACAAGACAATATAATTATGAAAAAATTTTAATGATGTATAATGATACTTTACAAGGAAAAGCAAAATATTTAGGAATAATAATGGGAGGAACTCCACAATGTGTGGAAGATACACGAAAAGGTATTTTTAGTTATGATGCATTACGTTCAAGGTTAACAGAAGGAAAATTTGCATCAGAAGATACTGTTAATTTATTATCACCTATTATAAGATTAAAACGTCTAACACCAGATGAAATGTTTATTCTTACTGAAAAATTGAGAGATATACATTCAGATTTACATGAATACAAGAGTGAATTGACTCAGGATGATTTGATGCAATTTATTAAAATAGAATATGAAAGAGTAGGTGCAAATACTAATATTACACCAAGAGAAGTGATAAGGGATTTTATAGAATTATTAGATATTTTATATCAAAATCCTAATAAAACATTTGCTGATATTATTGGAAATGAGAAATTTGAATTTGCAAAAGGAGATAATACTGAAGAAGAAAATCGTGAGTTTGAAGATTTTGAGGTTTAAGGTTGAAAAATATTACAATTTAATTCTTTTTCAATCAAATTAGTCTTATAAAGGAATGTGAATAATTATGGAAAATGTTTTTGAAAGATTAGCACCATTTATTCAAGAATATATATATAGAAATGGATGGACAGAAATAAGACCAATACAAGTGGCTGCATGTGACTTGATACTAAATACAGAGAATAATGTACTATTAGCTTCTGGAACAGCATCAGGAAAAACAGAAGCAGCTTTTTTACCTATTCTAACAGATATATATGAAAATCCTAGTCATTCAGTTGCTGTCCTTTATATTAGTCCACTAAAAGCATTAATTAATGACCAATTCATAAGAATAGAAGAAATGTTAGAAGAAACTGACATACCAGTAACAAAATGGCATGGAGATGTAGTGCAAAATGCAAAAAGTAAACTTTTAAAGAATCCAAAAGGAATATTACAAACAACACCAGAATCTTTAGAGGCAATGCTTATGCGAAATCCAGGAAACATATTAAAATTATTTTCAGATTTAAGATATATTGTAATAGATGAGGTTCACTATTTCATGAATGATGATAGAGGTTTGCAAACTTTGTGTATTATAGAAAGAATACAAAGAATAATTGAAAAAGAGCCAAGAAGAATAGGATTATCTGCAACTTTAGGTGACTATGAATTGGCTACACAATGGCTAAGTTCAGGAACAAATAGAAAAACAGTTATACCGACTGTACCAGAAGAAAAAAGGAAGATAAGATTAGGAATTAAATATTATGAAATAGAAGAAAAAGAAGATGAAACATCAATTTTAGATTATTATAGAGATTTATATGAAAAAACATTAAATAGAAAATGTATTATATTTTCTAATTCAAAATCAGAAGTAGAAGGAAATATAGCACATTTAAAGAAAATAGCTAAAAATCGAAATACAAAAGACATATATTATGTGCATCATGCAAATATTTCTAATTCGCTTAGGAGACAAGCAGAAGAACAAATGAAATCAGAAGAAGAAAATGCTATTACAGGGGCAACAGTAACATTAGAATTAGGAATAGACTTAGGAAAGTTAGATAGAATAGTACAAACAGGCTCACCATTTACTGTATCTAGCTTTGTTCAAAGACTTCGGAAGAAGTGGAAGAAGAGGACAACCTGCTGAAATGTTATTTTTATTTAAAGAAGAAAAAGATAATAAACCAAAAGAATTTTACCAAATGATAGACTTTGAGTTTATTAAATGTATTGCAATAATAGAATTATATTTGAAAGAAAAATGGATAGAGCCAAAAGAAAAAAACGATTTGCCATATTCTTTATTATATCACCAAACAATGAGCTTTTTGTTTGGAATGGGGGCAGTAAGTCCAAAAGAATTAGCAAGATACATATTAACATTGACAGCTTTTAAAAAAGTTCCTAAAGAAGATTATCAAAAATTATTGCGATATTTATTAGAAAAACAAGAAATAGAAAAAGATGAAGAAGGAAATCTTTTGATTGGAATGCAAGGAGAAAGAAAAGTTAATAATTTTCAATTTTTTTCAGTTTTTAGTACACCAATAGAATATTCAGTAAGGGACGGATCACAAGAGATTGGAACAGTACAGACACCATATATAGTAGGACAACAATTTGGACTAGCAGGATTTACTTGGAAAGTTATAGATATTAATGAAGAAAAAAGACAAATATTTGTTAAAAAAGTAGGAGGAATATCTAAAATTGGTTGGAATGATGATGGAAATATATTTGTAAATACTAAGATTTTGAAAAAAATGCAAGAAGTTTTAAGTGAGCAAGAAGAATATAGATATTTAGATTTAAATAGTCTGAATAAGCTAAGAGAACTACGTCAAATAGCTAATAGAACAAATATATTAGAAAATAAAGTTGTAACAATTGTAAAAGGAGTATATGGAATTTTTCCATGGCTAGGAACTAAAGAAATGCTAGCACTTAGCTTTAGTTTAAAACAAAAAGAAATCGAAAATCAAATTTTTTATAGAGCTGGAATACCTATTTTTATTGAGGTAAAAACAAAGAAAAATAGAGAAAAAATAGAAAAAATATTAGAAGAAATTAAACATGAAAATATAGATAAAGAACAATTTGAAATACCAGATATTTTACAAAAATCTGGTAAATATAATTATACTATTCCTAAAGATTTGTTGAAGAAACAATTTATAGAAGATTGTATAGGTGTAGAAAATATGCAAAAGTATTTATAAAACTATTTATTTGTGATATAACTTGGTAAAGATATTAATACTTTTATAAGGAGATAAGGTTGAAAAATAATTACAATTTAATTCTTTTCCAACCAAATTTGTGTCTTAAGAAAGGAATATAATTAAAAATGAAATATGTAGAAAATAATAAAACAATAGAAAAAGAATTAGAAGAAAAAATTAAAGGTAAAGAATTATCAAATGAGCAATGGCAAGAATTAGTTTGTGATTTATTAAAAATTATTCCTGAAAATAAATTTACAAGAGTAAATTATTTAATTAATAAAGATGAATTACAAGAAAAATTAACATTTGAAGAAATAAATGAAATAATAGATAGAGTAATATCTGATGCAGAAGAAGGACTATACTGTGATGAGTCATATTTTGATTATTCATTAGATGAAGAGGTCGTAATAGGAGATGAATCTTGGATTGATGAAATCGACAGAGCTTTTAGAGGGATAAAAGGATTATTTGATGAAAAGAAATACAATGAAGTTGTAGATTTATATGAAAAAATATTCGATATTACAGAAAGAAATTATGAAGATTTACATAGTTTATTACCTAACTATTACCATATTGAAGATATACTTGAATCTAAAATACAGGAACACTATTTAAATTATTTAAATGCAATATATTATTCAGATAATGTAAATAAGATTGAAAAATTTGAAAAAGCATTTGAAGAACATAGATATAACTTAGATGATTATGTGATTCATGAATTTTCTAAAAAACATGAAAAGTTTAGAGAAGAAATGATTATACCAATAGTAAATAAATTAGTAGAATGTGATAGATGGTTTTCATATCAAATTATATTTCAACTTTTAATTGAAAAAAACGGTACAGATGAAGTGTTCGAATTTTTACAGAAAAACAGCATGGATAATATGAGAATATTTGAATTATTGTGCGAATTTATGATGAATAAATTTGAATATAATAAATTATTAGAATATTTATTTGCATTAGAAAAAATAAATATGGAAGATAAACAAAAAGAATTAATATATAAAAAGATTATTGATTTATGTGATGTAATGAAAGATGATGAATTAAAAAGAAAATATTTGTATAAAATAAATGAATTACATCCTAAACTTATATATACATTGCAAATTTGTGAAAATCTTTCAGTTGATAATCAAATTAAAGAAATATCAAAATTAAGTGATAAATTTTATGTAATAAAAGAAAAAAATGAAAAAGAAAAAATATTAATTGATCTTATTTTAGGAAAAATAGAGAATGTATATGCAGTTTTTGAAAAATTAGATAAATATGACAAAGAAAGTGTTGAAAATTTAATATTTTATTATCTACTGATTTTTGGAAGTAAAAACAATAATGAAAAGAAGCTATTAAAAGAAAAATTTACAGAAGAAATAAGAAAAATACAAAGTGATTTAGAGATATATACGATTTTCAAAATTATGAAAATTACAAAAAAAGAAATTTCAAAAGTGTTTATAGAAAAGATAGAAAAACAATTTGAAAATAAAATATCAAAGGTAACAAAAAAATATTTAAAATCACAACAACGTGGAAGGTATCAAGAAGTTTCAGATTATTTAATAGCATTTATTGAATATTTGAGTCAAGAAGGCAGAGTAAACGAAGGCAAGATTTTATTACAGAAATTTCAAGAGGAATATACACATTATAATGCATACAAAAAGTGTTTGAAAAATTCATTAGAAAGAAGTAGTGTAGGATAGAAAAAAGAAACTAAAATAAATTGCCAAATAAAGATTAGATATTTCGTATTACTAACCAGTTGCTAACATCTTGTTACTAGTTGCTTTAATATTTACTGATAAAAATAAAAATTGCGTAGAAATATATATAAATTAAATAAATTGTAGTATAAATATATATATGAAAAAGATAGATGATAAAATAAAATTTGGTAAATAAGGTTGAAAAAGAATTTAATAAAAAAATAGAAAAATGAAGAAATCATTTAGAAAACAACAGAATATGGAATGAATTGTAAAAATATAACCATACAGACCTTTTGAATAAATATTTATCATATGATAAAATACAGATAAAATTTAAACAAAGGTAGTATGGTTATTTAAATTATTAAATATGCCATATAAAAATTAATTAAATAAAATATCAAGGGAGATGATATACATGGCAAATAATTTAGTAAACAAAACAGAAAAAGACTTTGAAAGTATTAAACATGTAAATGAAAATGGAGTAGAATTTTGGTATGCCAGAGAATTAATGACAATGTTAGAATATAGTAAGTGGGGAAATTTTGTTAAAGTAATTGACAAAGCAAAAGAATCTTGTAAAAATAGTAATATCAATATAATAGACCATTTTGCCGATGTCGGCAAAATGGTAAAAGCAGGAGTTGCAGATAAGAAAATTGCTGACTTAAAATTAACTAGATATGCGTGTTATTTAATTGCTCAAAATGGAGATAGTAGAAAAAAAGCAATAGCATTAGCACAAACTTATTTTGCAGTACAAACTAGAAAACAAGAAATAACAAGACAAGAATATGAACAATTAAGTGAAGATGAGAAAAGATTATATACACGTAAAAATGTAAAAGATAAAAATAAATACCTATTTAATACAGCAAAATTATCAGGTGTAAAAAATTACGGAAAATTTAATAATTATGGATATAGAGGACTATATAATGGAGAAACAGCTAAAGATATTGCAAACAGAAAAGGAATAAAGGAAAAAGAAGATATACTAGATTATATGAGTAGTACAGAATTGGCAGCTAATTTATTTAGAATTACACAAACAGATGAGGTTCTAAAAAATAAGAATATAAATAATGAAGATGATGCATGTATCACTCATCATAATGTTGGACAGGCTGTTAGGCAAACTATAAAAAGAATTGGAGGCACTATGCCAGAAGATTTACCAACACCAAGTAAGAGTGCAAAACAAATTGAAAAAGAAAAACAAAAGAAATTAAAATCAAATGATAAAAAGAAGCTAAAATAAATTGTCATATAAAGATTAGATGATTAGTTTTTCTATCCAGTTGGTAACATTTTGTAACCGACTGAAAAAAGTTCTAAGATTTCAAGAAATAACTTAAAATCTTAGAACTTTTTATATTCCAAACATATAATAAATAAAGAAAGCAAATAACCTTGCAAAAAGAACACTTTATGTAAAAAGGACATAAAATATAACAAAACAAGGTTATAGGTAAACCAAGTTAAATACCTAAATATATATACAAGGTGGATGATAAAAAATGGCACAGTACATAATCAAAGGTGGAAAAGAGCAGAAGGAGAAGTAACAATCTCAGGCTCAAAAAATGCTGCGCTCCCAATAATAGCTGCAAGTATATTAAATGCAGGAAAAACAACACTATACAATGTCCCTAATATACATGACACACAAATGATGTTTGAAATACTAAAAAAACTAGGAGTAAGAGTAACAAAAAAGAATAATAAAATAGTAATAGAAACAAATCAAATAAATAAATATGAAATACCAGAAGACCTAATGAGACAAATGCGTTCATCAGTAATTTTAGCAGGAGCATTACTAGGAAAACATAGAACAGCAACATTTTCATATCCAGGGGATTGCGATATTTGATTGATACATCGGACAAGTTTAAGATAAATGAGGGGATTAAGAGTATAAAATAGACTATATACAAAAGTATAAAAATATGTTAAAATAATAAGGTAAAAAATAATTATAGAATAAGAAGGAGTAATAAAATGAGCTTGGAAAAAGGTAAAAAGTATAAGTATTATGAAATAAAAGTGACTGTTAGAGATACACACCCACCAGTATGGAGAAGATTGCAAATACCATCTGGAATAACTT
>CAMMNR010000043.1 GCA_946498265.1 uncultured Clostridium sp.
TCCTTTTTTGATTTTTCACATCGGTGAGGTATGTCTGGCCACACTTTTGTAGTGTCACACAGGTATATAGCACTTCTTCAAGTCCGTGTGGATTTTGCGGACTTGTGATTGCGTGCAAATCCGCAATAAATATATAACTTTTGTATGTGTCTTGTCTATCAACAAAATTTTTGATTGCTCCTAAATAATTTCCAAGAGTTATATTTCCGCTTGGTCTAACTCCTGTGAGCATTACTTTTTCTTTCATAATATAATCTCCTTTTTTTTGATATTAAAAATCCCGTTGATTGTTTTCCTACAAAACATACCAACGGGAAATTTAAAGATTATATTTGAAAACATTTAATCCATTTATATGTTTTGTGACGCAAAGACAAGCATTCACAAAACATTTTGCGAACGCTTTTATTTTTTGCGCCACCAAATAAATGAACTAAACATATTTACTCCTTTTGATTAAGATATTTTTATTATATCCAAATTATCTCAAAAAGTCAATATTTTTCAAAATCAATTTTCTCTTTTGTGGAGTTTTGTCTATCTTCAAAGTCAAAAAGGTTGCTTTTAAATTGTTAAGATTTAGTTTTATAATATTCGCTTGTTGGTATGTCCATAACATAAGCAAGGGTATTATCAGTTTTTATTTCAATTGCATTATAAGTTGGAGCTTCAACATATTTGCAATTTTTTGCATTTTGATATTTGTTTTTAAATTTATCAAAATCATTTACAATAAAATCACCTGCACCAAGCCAAGGCAATCTTGTTTCATCAAATTTACGGATTTTCAACAATTCAATGTTCCCAAGTTCAGTTGATATTGGTTTATTTAAACGATATGTTGTTCCTCTTTCGTTTTTCTCAATGATGTTGCCTATTTTAATTGCTTCATCATTTAAAAGCACTCTATCTTCTTCACTTCTTGGGAAAATATCCACATAATCCATACACTTTATTTCTGGGAAAGATTTAATGTCATTTTTGCACAAGTCGGCAATTTTGTGAATTATAGTTTCAATATGATTAGATTTAGTATCTCTTTCTTCAAAACTTATAGGTTGTCTCCAATTTTCACCGAAAAGAACTTGCATTATATTTTCGTATTTATCTTTAAAAGTTTCTTTTGTTTTGTCACTTAAATCATCAAAATCTTTTTGAAAGCCTTGAATGAACACACCCATATCATTTAAAGTCATTTTGCCCATAGTAAAAGACTTGAAGAAAATCATTGGAATATTGTCAAAGTGGGCAAGAATATCGGCATCGCAAACGCATAATTCTTCTATATTTTCTGCATTTTTCGAGCTTCTGTGGTGCAAAACACAATTTACAACTCTTTCTCTTTTATCTTGTGAATATTTTAAGTTAGTTAGGATTTCCTCAGCAATTTTTGCTCCATTTGTATGGTGGTCTGCTTTTGTTCCAACATTAGAAACAAGGGCAATATCGTGCAATAATGCTCCAAGTTCTACTATTTCCTTATCAGCACCATAGACACTTGCAAGTTTTAATGCTTCATCAACTACAAATTTGATATGATTATTCCAAAAATCATAACTATCAACTTTTTCAATATAATCTTGATTTCTTCTTAATAATTCATTTTTAACTTGTTCAATAATGCTCATTCCTTACTCCAAAATATAAAATGATAAAAATCTTTTATTTTTAACCTTTTTCGTGGATAGTTGTTTCTCTTTCATCAATTAAACTTTGTGCGCTATTATAAATTTTTGTCGTTTCAGGTTTAAAATAATATCCGTATCTATCATCTGTTTTTGTTGAGTTTAAATATACCACACCTTTTTCAGCGTCAGTATATGAACAAAAACATATATCTGTAGGGTATTCCTGCACTATGCCTTCTACAAGCGCATTAACCCAAACTCTAAACACATTTATTTCTCTTACATCTTTCATTTTTCTTTTCTCCTTTTAAGCTTTAAATCTTTCTTGAATTTTTTTATAGTCAATTTCTCGACTTTTTGGTATCTCTCGCCACATATTTGGATTTTTATCTCGTGGCTCTGGGGTGCAATTTTCCATTTCTCTAAAAAGAACATCATAGACTTCATCATAGTCAGCCTGCAAGAGAATTGGCGGTTCTTCTATGCCAGTCTCGGCAATTTTCTCTTTAAAGTGTTCGTGCAATCTTTTATACATCAAATGGTAGTTGCCAGAATCTGGATTTGATTGATTTAAGATTTTAATCTGTGGCAATGTAAAACATTCCTGCACGGCATCAAAAATCTTGTCATAGAAGATTTCCATATTTTCTTCTTTGTCTAACAAATCCAAAACTTCTCCGGTTATTCCCTGTGGATAAAAATCACGCAATATATTTAAGGCTTCGTCTGCCACACTGTTGGTCAAATCAATAAGTTGTGTGGCTATAACTTGCTTTCCGTATAATTCTTCGGCTTCTGTTCTTTTCATATCTTCTCCTTTTTGTTTGTATCTTCCAAACATCTTTCTGTCAGTGTTAATTTTTTATTTTTGCAATCAAGTTCGCACTCTATTCCATAGGGAATTATTGTTATTGGACTTGCGTGACCAAAGTTGACATTGTATAAAATAGGTAGGTCTGGTCGCAATTTTCCAATCACTCTTTTTAACACTTCTTTGTATTCTTCATAATATTTTTCTTCTTGTGGCTTTCCAACAATCATTCCATTTATATTTTCTATTATACCATAATCCGCCAAAGTCAAAAGCATTTTTTCAAAACACTTTGGGGTAGGCTTAACTTCGGCTGTTTCAATAAACAAAATCTTATTTTTCCATTCTTCTTTTGACGGAAAAATTTGATATCTATCGACAAAAACTTTTGTGTTTACACCTAAGTCGTGGTCGCCTTCATACCAATCATCTTCAAAATAGCCAAGCATTGAAGAAATCATTTCCAAATTTCCGCCCAAAAGTTTGCCTTTCACAGTGCCTTTTCCTTGCAAAAGTTCATATCCTTTTGTGTCTTTCTTTAAACTTTTTGTTTTGTTGATATTCTTTTCGTTCCAAGGGATAAAGTCATCACACCAATATTCACTTGGTTTAATCTCATAATTTTCACTATTCCCAAAAAGTATATCCAAAATTGCCTTTTTCTCATAGTCAAACATCTTGCCATACTCGCCAAAATTGCACATTATGTTAGGTCCATAAAAAGATACAACTCCCGCTTTGTATAACATAAAATGATTTGTTGTTGAGTCCGAAAAGCCCATAAAGATTTTAGGATTGTTCTTTATAACATCAAAGTCAATATAAGGGAGCAGGCGATAAGTTTCCTCTCCACCAATTGCACAAATTATTGCTTTGATTGACTTGTCTTTAAAGGCGTCCATCATATCTTTTGCTCTCGCCTCAGGGTGCTCAAACAAATAGGTCGAACCTTTTAAAGCATTTGGCATAGCAACAACTTTCAGTCCAAATTCTTCTTCAAGTCGTTTCTTTCCTAAAAAGTATTTGTGAATAAACTGCTTATCGCCAATCATTCCACTCGACAAACTGACAATTGCAATTTTGTCACCTTTCTTTAATCTTTCTGGTTTAATCATATTTTTGTTCCTTTTATCTGCACAAAACATCTTCATTTGTGTGAACAGTTTGCTTTTCGTGTCCGTCATAAATTTCAGCTGGCTTTGGTCCGATAATTTTTGCCTCTTTGTCATTAATCCACAAACTTGTTTCTTCTGGCAAGCAAATAAGTTTATAACCTTCTTTCAAAAGCCTTTTCACTCTTTGCTCTGTTGCAGAAATTTGTTCTTCTTCCTTTTTGTAGTGAACAAGCAAACTATATCCGTTTAACATATCAAAGCCTGTTGTATCTTGAAGATTAACAAGATTTTGGTCGCAAATGGATTTTATGCCTAAGCCATCATCTTTACAACTGTCAATGCTTCTTCCCCAAATCAAAGCACCCGCACTTGAACCCATAACCAAACCGCCATTTTCGATATATTCTTTCAAATTCTCAAATGCTGGCGTTTCTTTTAAGTATTTTAATAGTTTATATGTGTTTCCACCGCCAATGAAAACACCGCTAACTTTTTTTAATTTTTCTTTTGTGATTTGTTTAGCATCGGTAATAAGGTCAACATCGGTTATGCCAAATGGTGCCATCTCGCCTTTGAACCAATGGATACATTCTCCGCAAGGTCCGTGATTCCAAGCGAGTGGGATATACATAACCCTTCCGCCATTCACTTCTTTTGCAAAAAGTTCATAGCTTTCCTTAACATCTTCGCCACTTCCACCACCATTTAAAATCAATCTCATATTTTTTTCTCCTTTTAAATTATTTTCTTTTGTTAGGTCATAAGTGTAAAAAACTTCATCATACTCAACACCTAATTTAACGAAAGGTTGTGTATATTCATCAAGTTTTCCACCCCATTTCTCATAAATTTTTCTTGCATTATGGTTATCTTTTAAAACTCCAATAACAAACTTGGTTGCACCATTAGATTTAGCCCAATCAATAAAGGTTTGTTTTAATTTGCTACCTATTCCCAATCCTTGATAGTCTGGATGGATATATATTGCTTCTAAATCAGCATATCCCATTTTGCCAAAATGCACATAATGAGAAAGCATTCTGCCAAATACAAAGCCAACAATTTTGCCTTCACTTTCAGCAACATAAGATAAGCTCGTGTTGTCATTTTGAATACTTTTATCAAAGTTTTTTATCTTATCTTCTGCTTTGTTTTCCTTATCAATAAAAACTTCTTCTGGGAAAATATTTTTATAAGCACATCGCCAAACAGAAAGACCTAATCTAACATGTTGCTCGGCATCTTTAAGCTCAGTTTTTCTAATTTTATATTCTTTTTTCATATTTTCTCCTATAAATGTTTGATTTGTTTTATTTTACCATTTTTTAAAAGATATGCTTCACCAAAAATTTCAATTTTATCTTCTTGTTGAATAATATAACTTCTATCTGGCAATGCTATCATAGGAATTTCTTTGCTATCAGGAAGTAATATATCTTCTAACATTCTAACATTATCACTAAACACTTTCTTTTCAAAAAGTTTATAATGCGGAATGATATTTATGTTAGTCAAGCCTAATCCGTTAAGTATTCTCTTAAATGATTTATCTTTATGTTCACCTTCAACCTCTGGTATGCAATAAACTTTTTCCGCCATATTCATCGCACCACCGCTGGCACCAATAATCACACCGTTGTAATCTTTTAACAATTCTTTAAGATTGAGTTCGTTGATGAATTTATTAGCAGTTGGCAGATGCCCGCCAAACAAATTAACACAATCAGCTCGAGATATATATTCCGCTATATGTTCTTTATTTGCGTTATCCACATATATGTATTCATCAAACGGAATACCAGACATTTCAAAACTTTGTCGTGTTATTGTATTTGGGTCACCATCTCTTTTTTTATTTGGATTGCCAGAAATGATGACCATGCATTTTCTACTTGTTAAACATTTTTTCAAATTATCAAAAAAGCCATTATCGTTGTCTATAATTCTTGCCTTTCTATTGCCTTGTGCGTCCGTTTCATAAGTTGTAAAACTTGATGATAGAATAAGTGTTTTCATAATTTCTCCTTTTTAACACCACACTTTGTGTAATTTGCATAAGCTATATATTTCTCTTTATTCAATTCCATTTTAATATGAGTTTTGGTTTGTTCAGTTTCTTCAAAGCCAAGTTTAAAATCATTATCTAATGTATCGACCTGCCTAAAATGTTTTGTTTCAATGTTCTTTGCATTGCCATAAGTTTCAACCACTTTTGACCTAAAATCATCTTTCTTTCTAATATTTCATTTCTTTCTTCGACTGTAAACATAGTTAACTCCTTTGCTTACTTATCATAATGAGCGGCAAGATCATCTCTTTTTTTGTAAGCCCTGTGTGATGACCTTTAAATCTTATGCTATCTTCTTTAAATAAGATGTGTTCATAGTCATTTTTCACAACTGCGATATAGTCACCAAGCATTTCAAGTTTATCTGTTTTTGGACCAAAGAAATTATCTTTAATCAAATCCGTTGTTTTTAGCAATTCGATTTTATTTTCATACTTTTTCATTGCCTTTAAAAATTTTTCTTCACATTCTTTCTTAACAAACATTCCGGTCGCTCTTGGCTCTAAAAACATTGGTGTTTTTAAGGTTGACATAAGTTCCTTATCTTCGTAAAGTGGGATATAACTTGTTATATCTGTCTGTCCGTGGTCTGGTGTGACAACGATAAGTGTATCCGTGCTTTGATTTGCAAGTTCTTCTGTCAATTTGTTTATGGTCTTAATAATATCTTTTGCTTCTTTGCTTGCTGTTCCGTAGTTGTGCATAGTTGCGTCTGGCTCTGATAGATAACAATATACAAATTTCTTTTCATTGATTTTAACAATTTCTTTTAAAACATCAAACGCTTCTTCTACGGTTGAAAAGTTAAAATTTTTAGTGCTTGTTTGTAAGTATTTCGTAAAGTCTGGAAACACGGTGTAGGCGGGAATTTTGCTTTTACTAAAATATGTTTCAAAGGTCAAATAATCCTCTATTGTGGACATATCAACAGGTTCTCTCGTGTATGAATTTTGTCCAATATAAATATCCACGCAGGAATTTAACTTTTCAAAATACAAACTCCAACCAAACAAACCGTGTTGTGACGGATATGTTGCACTATACAACGATGATGTGGCATTAGTTGTTGTGGATGGGAAAACAGATGTAATAGTTTTTTTAACATTTTCTCTTAAAATAGAAGATTTTGGCAAGTTTTGTTCAAGTGGGAACATTCCAAGTCCGTCCATACAAATATAGATAACATTCTTATAATTTTTATTTAATTCGTTTTTTAAAATGTCAATTTTAGCAATATTAGACTTTACGCCAATATAATCTGCAAGAGTGGCGCTAACATTTAATATTGAATTTTTCCAATCTGGCTTAACTTCCATTTTTTACTCCTTTATAATCGACCACATTTCTGCGTCGTATAGACTGTCATCACGGCGACAGTCATATTTTCTTAATGTTCCTTCATATTGCATTCCAACTTTCGCCATAACTTTTGTGCTTGCTTTGTTCACAACATCTGCAAAGGCTTCAATTCTTTTAAAACCAATATCAAACAAGTGGTTGATGACCGCTTTCACACCTTCGCTTATATATCCCTTATTGCGATAATTTGCATTTTATTGCCATACAAGGTCAGCCATTCGGCGATAATCATCTTGCTTATATACGCTTATTCTGCCAATCATCTTATTTTCACTTTTTAAAACAACAGCCCAATCATAAAAATCTTTATTTTTATATTTCTTTTCAAGCTTGCCAGAAATATAATCAACCGCCATTTCAACGCCTGTATATTCTGGTAATCCTGCAAGATAATTTAAAACATCTTTATCCGAAACAATCTCATAAAGGCTCTGTGCATCCGAAAGCAAGATAGGTCTAAGTAGTAGTCTGTCCGTTTCAATCTCAATCGTTCCAGTGTGTCTAATTTCGTAGTTCATTTTCTTTTCTCCTTTTTATGATAACAAAATTTTTTATTTTTTCATAGTAATTTAAAAAACAAAAAGCACCAATCTTTTTTTCGATTGGTGCTTATAATCCTGTTATTTATATATATCTTCTTTATATTTCTACTTAAACTTATCCTTATATTCTTTTTTTATAGACTTTTTGATATATATTTAGACAATCATATTGGCACCAATGCAAAAATAATATCCGCAACCAAACGCTGATACTTCGAGATTTTTAATTTGCATAGGTGTCAAATTTCTCATTATTGCTCCTTTATTAACCAAAGTATAGCATAAATAAAATCAAATTGCAATAGGTAAATGATAAATATTTACAAAAAAATTAAAAACAGACAAATAAGGACTAAATTATTAAATATAGTTTTAGGCAGTTTTAAATAGACAAATTTGCATCAAAAAAGCACATTTGATGTCAACTGATGTCAATCAACCAAAAATGTTTGACATCAATTTTGTTTTTAAAGTGTCTAAATCTCTTTATTTATAATGCTTATATAAATCAACTTTCACACCATAATAAAAACATACACTTTCCTGATAAGGTGGGGGTCGGTGGTTCGAGTCCACTCAATCCAACCAAATTTGAGAGCACAATTTGCTCTCATTTTTATTTTTCCAACACCGCTAAAACCCTTTTTTTAAAGGGTTTTATAAGATTTTAAGTTGGTAGTTCGCCCATAAAATTTTGCTTTCAAATTTATGATTTTATAACTATTTTTTAGCTCTGTTAAGGTAAATTTATCTTTTAATAACCAAGGTCTAGATAATCTAATTGCAAATTTTTTAAACTTTCTTTAACGCCACTAGTCACAGAATTATAGGTGGTGTTTGGCGAGCAAAGCTTAGTTGTAACAAACAGTTCACCTCTATTTATCCCAGACTTTTTTATCCCAATTCCAACTTCTTTTTCATTTCCATACATTTGTGCAGTGTCAATATGTCTATATCCAATTTTGATAGCACTTTCAACAACGCCTTCACATTCCTTTCCTCTTAAATTCCATGTTCCTAATCCAATTTTTGGTATTTCCATTTTCAACTCCTATTTTACATTTTTATACCTAAATGATTCCTCTTAAAATTTCAGTTACATAGCTCATCTCTTGCTCGTTCGATAAAATTGTTATAAGTTGATTTTTATCAAAATTTACTATTAGATACTGACCGTAAGTTCCGTCCTTATATACATAGCCGTCTCGTGAGATATGCATAATATATCCAACGCCAATTTTGGGCAATACTCTTTCAGGATTTACCGCATAAGGCGTAGAAATTTGCGTAGTGCACATTTCTTCAATAAATTTTTTAGACACTATCTCCTGCCCATTATATTTACCTTTGTGTAATATAAGTTCGCCAATTTTAAAGAGGTTTGAATGTGAAAGAAAAAGCCCCGTTCCGCCAGGACAATATTTACCAAAATTTTCCCAAACAAACTCTGTTATATTTAAGGGCTCAAAAATTTCTTTAACAATAAAGTCTTTTAAGTTTATACCAAAAGCTTCTTGAAAGAAAACTGAAAGTAAAAATAATTCTGCATTGTTGTAAACATATTTTTCACCTGGGTTATAAATTAAATTATAGTTTAAAACATAGTTAACATAATCTTTTTCATCAATATCATTTATAAATTTTTTTGAAAACATCTGACGGTCATAGCCTGCAGAATATGTCAATAAAGTTTTTATTTGCCATTTTTTAATTTTTTCAACATTTTCTTTTTTTATAGAAGTTAAGTTTTTTAAAACTGGATATACAAAGCTATTTACAGTTAAAGGCTTTCCGCAAACAAGCATCTTTTTATCAATTGCTATTCCATAAGCTAAGGTAGTTAAAACTTTACTGATGCTCCTCATCTGATGCAATTCCTCTGGCTTATAGAAATATGATTGAATATCACCATTGTCATAAATCATGATACTATCTATGTTTACACTTTCTCCAGTGGAAGTGTAAACTTTTTCTTTTTGCATTTTTATTTTATCAATTAATTTCATATTTCCTCTTTTAAAACTTTTTATATTTTTCTAATAAGATAATAACATATTTTTATTAAATATCTTTAATTTTTATAAAAAATTTTGAATTTTGTTTAACTCGAATTTAAAACCAAACTTTTAGAAGCAATAAAAATTATATTGCTTTATTTTACCAAATATGTTATTATATTTTTATGGAGATGATTTAAATGAACATTAAAAGGTTGCAAAAGAAAATCGAGAAAAAAGCCGACTATTTTAAAACTCACTTTTATGAAGTATCTGAATGGCTTTTAAAAAGAAAGTTTTTTACAAGCCCTCGCATAAGCTTTGAAGATAAACAAAGCATAGCAGAGCTTTTAGTAGAACTAAAGCCAGAATACATAACCACGCTTCAAAAAAGTAGTGATGATCCAAAGTTTACTTCCACTTTATTAAAAAGAAAGCTTGAAGACCCTAATTTTTGTTGTCACATAACACATAGAGCAATCTATTACCCTGGTGATACATATTATGCAGGCGAGGATGATCAACTTGAAGAAGATGAAAGCTATGAAATAAGATTTTTTCAAGACTATTACGACCTTGTTCCAGAAGATGTAGCTTCTTCTAAAGAGTTTTTAAAATCTCTGTTTGAACTTGAAACTAGTTTATCAAGAAAGGATACAACCTATTATTTTGATTCAAATGTAAAAGCAGATCAAACCCCATTCGACTATTTCAGTAAAAAATACCCAGAAGAAAGCAAGGTGGCTGTAAAAGAATATTTAGAAGAAAACACCTCTAAAGAAACAAGAAAACTTGCTAAAGAGGCTTTAGTTTCTAAAAACCCAGAGCTTGCAAAAGAGCTTTTCGGAAAGAACAATTCTATTGAAGATTTAAGTAAATAATTGGAGAATTTATGGAATTTCTTGGCGTATACGATGAAACAGGTAAAGAGCTAGAAAATAGAAAAATTCTTAGAGGAGATAAAGCCCTTAAAGATAACGAATATATAAAGCTTGTTGCAGTATGGATAAAATGTGAGGGTAAATATTTAATTCAAAAGACAAGCAAAGAAAAAGGTGGCGTTTTTGCTGTAAGCGGAGGACATGTCCCATATAAAACGACCTCTAAGCAACAAGCCATAATAGAATTGCAAGAAGAGTTAGGGCTTAACCTAGACCCAAACAAGTTAAAACTTCTTGGAAATGTCAAAATTCCGCATTGCATATTTGATGTGTTTCTAGTTGAAGACGACAGTTTAAAACAATATAATTTTAATTTGCAAAAAGAGGAAGTTGAAAGCGTAGTTTGGTGCGATTGCAAGGAAATTGACAACCTTATTCAAAAAGGTATTTTTAGAGAAAGCTCTAAACTTCACTATGATGCCTTTATCAAAAATTTGGAATATCAAAAGTAAAGCGTAAGAAAATTCTTACGCTTTTTTATTAAAAACAATTATTAAATAAATGTAATTTTTCTTCTTTGTACAACAACATAGATTACAACGCCAACTATAATTACCGCCACCACAACACTAGCTACTATTATTATAGGAAGATAGCTATCTCTTTGTGCAGTAAAACCATGGTTTGCAACTACACCAATTTGAGCACCTGAAGCTGTAGTTAAATAAGCTTGAACTTGAATTTCCCCAGTAGTGGTTGGAATATAATCAAAACTTTCTCCAGTGCCTACAAACTGCCCATCTACTAACCAATTTACTTGGATAGGAACATTATCTACATTAATTATCGTTACACTAAAAGTATATTTGCGAATTTGCCCCATTCCTTGAGATTCTTCACTAATAGCTATGCCTCTAATATAAGGTAACTCAATAATATCGGCTACAATTTCAACCTCACACTCGCTTCCCGCTATTTCTGCTTCATTAAATGTTAGATATGCCCTTATTGTGTGAGTCCCTTCTATGCTAGGCGTAAGTGTAATTGTGTTTCCCGTTCCAATTAAAACGGAATTAAGCTCCCAAACTACTTGAACATTTAAGTTTTCTAAGTTACTTAATATTGCAGTGCAAGAATAGCTTTTTAGTTTACCTAGGCCATTATCTACTTCTGTAACCTCTATTTTACTTATGCTTGCCGTAGGGTTTATTTTTGCTGTAAACACAGTTTGATAACTACTATCTGCTATAATTTCATTATCTAGCATTAAATACGCTCTTATTGTATGTTCACCCTCGGTTGTTGGCAAATAGTTTGATAGTGTTTGCC
>CAMMNR010000044.1 GCA_946498265.1 uncultured Clostridium sp.
GGCAAAAATAGGGAAAAATAGCCCCGTCCCCAAAATCCCTATCTAGCCGTCCCTTATTTAAGGTTTCTTAAAGCTTCAATTCTATCCTCAGTACTTGGATGAGTTGACCAAATGTTGGTAGAACGTTTTTTACCATTCTTTTTAAAAGGATTAACAATATACATGTTAGCAGTAGCTTTGTTAGCAGTCTTTAATTCATTAGTATCAGATTCTAATTTTTCTAAAGCAGATATAAGTCCATCTGGGTTACGAGTAAATTGAACAGCTGTAGCATCTGCTAAAAATTCTCTCTTTCTAGAAAGTGCTAATTGCATTAAAGAACCAAATATAGGCGAAAGAATTAAGAATACTAATCCAATAAGCATTAAAATTCCATTTCCTCTACTGTCACTGTCATTATCTTTAGTACCACCAAAGAATAGAACTCTAGTGAACAAATCAGATAGCATAACAATAAATCCTACCATTACAGAAACTACGCAACTAAGTCGAATATCATAATTTTTAATATGACTTAATTCATGAGCAATAACACCTTCTAATTCGTAATAATCTAATTTATCTAACAAACCAGTAGTAACGCATATAACAGCATTTTCTGGATTTCTCCCTGTTGCAAAAGCATTAGGTTGAGGGTCGTCAACTACATATAGTCTTGGTTTGCTAGTTAGACCAGAAGTAACCATCAAAGCATCTAATATATTTACAATTTTTAAATCTTCTTCTTTGGTAGCCGGTCTAGCTTTATTTACAGATAAAACTATTTTATCACTGTAATAATATGAACCCCAAGCAGTAGCAATAGAAAAGATGAGAGCTATTACAATAGAAAAGGTACCTAATTCTAATGCGTTACATATAAAATAAACAATTAATGTTATTACAATTATAAAAATTCCAATGATAACTCCTGATTCTAATTTATTTTTTTTAATATTTTGATACATTTTATTCAGTCCTTTCATAATAATTCATAATATAAATTACTATATAATAAAAACAAGATTATTAATTAAAATAAAATTTTAATTAATAATCTTTGAGTTTTATTTTAATTAAACATTTTTTCCAAAATCAACTTTCACATTTTTTCTAGCAGTATCACTTTCAGTTTCAAATAAATCGCGAGGTTTAAATTTAAACATACTAGCTATAATGTTTGATGGAACAACTTGTAATTTAGTATTATACATAGTTACAGTATCATTATAGAATTGTCTAGCGTAAGAAATTTTATTTTCTGTATTTCTTAATTCTTCAGATAATTCAGAAAAATTTTGGTTAGCTTTTAAATCTGGATAGTTTTCAGAAATAGCCATAATTGTTTTTAAAGTTTCAGATAATTGATTATCAAGTGCGGCCTTTTCAGAAACACTACTAGAATTAGCCCAAGAACTTCTTAAACTTGCAATTTTTTCAAAAGTTGCTGACTCATGCTCCATATAACCTTTTACAGTTTCAACAAAATTTGGGATTAAATCAAATCTTCTTTGTAATTGAACATCAATTTGACTCCAAGCATTATCAACTTTTATTCTTGCATTAACTAAACTGTTATAAAGTCCAATAACTACAATTATTAGTAAAATTATTATTCCTAATATAATCCAAACCATAAAAATCCTCCTTAATATATTATATACAAATAAATCATAACATATTAACCAAATTTATACAATAAAAATGTGAAAAAATTGTGAATAATGTGTAATAATTTAAAAATCAGCGAATATAATAATAATGAGGTTATTATAAGTTTTGTTTTTATTATGAAATGATATTTTTATAATTAAAACTTATAATCCTGAAACACTGATTGTAAGAGGAAAAAGGCCAAAATTTGACAAAATATGAAATATATAGTATAATATTTGTGTTGCCAAAAGGAGGTAATAAATTTCTATGAAAAATGAAGAAAAAGCTTCAATTTCTATAATGAAAATAATTTGCATAAGCATAATATTAATTTTAATATCAGGTATAGGAGTTCTAGCAGTAAATACAAAACTTAATGATGTAAAAATAACATTGCAAAATGGATATGAAATGACAGTATTAACATCAAAAAGTACAGTTTCTGAAATTTTAGAAGAAAATAACATTGTTTTAGAAGAAAATCAAAAAACAATACCAAATTTAGACAGCGAAATTACAGAAGGTCAAGACATAAAAATAACAGACAAGTCATATAATGAAGTTCAAATTGCTAAAATATCAGAAGAAGGAGCACAAACAACATTAGATCAATTATTAGAAAATTATGCTCCAATAACTGAAAAAATAGTAGTAGAACAAGTTACAATACCATTTGAAACAATAACAAAAAATTCTACTACAACAGGAAACACAACAAATAAAATATTACAAGAAGGAAAAGATGGCTTAAAAGAAGTAACATATAAAATAAAATATCAAAATGATGTAGAAATTGAAAAAACAGTAATATCTGAAAAGGTTATAACAGAACCAGTAAATAAAATAGTTCAAGTAAGTAAGGTAACAACAAGAAGTTCAACCTTACCAAGAACAACTACAGCATCTGCAACAACAGCTTCAACAGGGGGTGCAGTATATAAAATAACAGCATATTGTCCTTGTAGCAAATGTTGTGGTAAAACAACAGGAAGAACAGCATCAGGAACTAGAGCAACAGCAGGAAGAACTGTTGCAGCATCAGCACAATTTGCATTTGGAACAAAATTAAATATAGGTGGTCATATCTATACTGTAGAAGATAGAGGTGGCGCAATAAATGGCAACAAAATAGATATATTTGTAAACTCTCATGCTGAAGCATTACAATGGGGAGTTAGATATTTACCAGTAAGTGTAGTAAATTAAAATGAATTAAATCGAGCAGTTTTCTATAAAAGAAGACTGCTTTTACCATTTTGGGGACGCGTCCAAAAAGGGGAATCTTAAATTATAAGTAGATATTGATATTTGGTAAGATTTATAGTAAAATATATAGAAATCAAATGAAGTTAAAACAAATAAATAATAAAAATTTTTAATTTCGGATGCGTCACAAAGATGCGGAAAACAAAAATTCCCTTTTTGGACGCGTCCCCAAAATGGTAAAAAAGGAATGAGTAAAATTGAAGTTAATATCATGGAATGTAAATGGAATAAGAGCATGTGTAAATAAAGGATTTGAGGACTTTTTTAAAAAGATAGATGCAGATATATTTTGTATTCAAGAAACAAAATGTCAACCTGGACAAATTGATTTAGAATTTGATGGATATAAAAGTTATTGGAATAGTGCAGAAAAAAAGGGTTACTCAGGAACAGCAATTTACACTAAAATTGAACCAATAAACGTAAAATATGGCATAGGAATAGAAGAACATGACAAAGAAGGAAGAGTAATTACATTAGAATTTAAAGACTTTTACATGGTAGATATATACACACCAAATTCAAAAAGAGAATTAGAAAGATTAGATTATAGACAAATTTGGGAAGATGAAATGCGAAAATATCTTTTAGAATTAAATAAAAATAAGCCAGTTATAATGTGTGGAGATTTAAATGTTGCACATAAAGAAATAGATTTAAAAAATCCAAAAACAAATAGAAGGAATGCAGGATTTACAGATGAAGAAAGAGGAAAAATGACTGAACTGCTAGAGGCAGGATTTACAGATACATTTAGATACCTATATCCTGATAAAGAAAATGAATATAGTTGGTGGTCATATATGGGTAGAGCAAGAGAAAAAAATGTTGGATGGAGAATAGATTATTTTATAGTATCAAAAGATATTGAAAAGAAAATAAAAGAAGCAACAATCTATTCAGAAATAATGGGTAGTGACCATTGTCCAGTAGGATTAGAAATAAATATATAATAGATATTGAAAATTGGACGAAATCATATTTCAAAAATAAAGTGATTATAGAATTTATAAAAGTATCAAGATATTTTAATTAAAAAATGAAATATCAATTGAATAAAAGAGGAGGGAGAAAATTTTATATGAATGAAATAAAAAACCATTGGAAAAAATGGTTATACTGGTTTTTTTTAGGTGTAGCAATAATAATTGTATATAAAACATTGGACAATTTTGGCAACATAACAAATAGTATAGGGACATTTTTGGGTATAATAAGCCCATTTTTAGTAGGAATTTTTATAGCATATTTACTATATGTACCGTGCAAAAAAATAGAAGATGCATTAAAAAAGGTAAAATTAAAAATAATATCAAAAAATGCAAGAGGATTATCAATTTTATTGGTATATTTAATAGCATTATTATTAATTATCATATTAATAAATGTAATATTACCAGTAGTTTTTGAAAGTGTATCAGATCTCATAAATAATATACAAGGATATTATGATACGGCAATAAACAACTTTAATAATCTGCCAGAAGACTCTGTTTTAAAAAGTCAATTTGTAAAAGAAATGATAGATGAAGTAAAAAATATTAATATAAAACAATATATTACACCTGACAAAATATTTGATTATTTAATAAATGCAATAAGTGCTGTAACTGGAATTTTTGAAATATTTGTAGCTTTAATAGTATCTATATACATATTAGCAGATAGAGCAAAATTAATTGGATTTTTGAAAAGATTAGCAAGTGCAATATTTAAGGAAGAAACATATAAAAATATAGACAAATATTTTAACAATTCAAATGAGATATTTTTTAAATTTATAGCAAGCCAATTTTTAGATGCAGTAGTAGTTGGAATATTAGTTACAATAGCTATGTCACTAATGGGAATAAAACATGCACCATTATTAGGATTTTTTATAGGATTATTCAATATGATACCATATATTGGTGCAATTATAGCAGTTGTAATATCAGCATTAGTTACACTTATTACAGGAGGATTATCACAAGCTATATGGATGCTTGTAGTAGTTATAATTTTACAACAAATTGATGCAAATATTATAAATCCAAGAATTGTTGGCCAATCACTTAAAATAAGTCCACTGTTGGTAATATTTGCAGTAACTGTTGGTGGAGCATATTTTGGAATATTGGGAATGTTTTTAGCTGTACCAATAATTGCAGTATTAAAAATTTTAGTTGAAGATTATATAAATTATAGATTGAAATTAAAAGAAATCAATAATAAAAATGTCTAAGAATTGAACAATAAATTTAAAAACGTGATAATATCACGTTTTTCTAATTTAAAAACGTGATATTATCACGTTTTTCTTGACTAAAAATTATAGAAATGCTATAATATTATTAGGTGATAGAAATGAAAAGAAAATTGTATAATAATTTATTAAAATGGAAAAAAGAAAATGTAAAAATGCCATATATGTTAATAGGTGCAAGACAAACTGGAAAAACATATATATTAGAAGAATTTTGTAAAAAAGAATTTGAGAATTATGTGTACATAAATTTGGATAGTATGGAAAGTATGAAAGAAGTTTTTGAAAAAACAATTATTCCAGAACAAATAATAACGAATATAGAAGCAATACTAAACATCGACATAGATATAGAAAAAACAATAATTTTTATAGATGAAATACAGGTTTCTGAAAAAGCTATAAGTGCATTGAAATATTTTTGCGAAAGTGAAAAAGAATATAAAATAGTTTGTGCAGGAAGTCTTTTAGGGGTTAAAATAAACAGATTTAAAAGTTCATTTCCTGTTGGAAAAGTATGGATAGAATATTTATATCCAATGGATTTTGAGGAATTTTTAATGGCAATTAATGAAGAAAAATTATTAGAGATGATAGAACAATCATATAACACAATGGAACCTATGATAAACAATCTACATGAAAAAGCTTTGAAACTATATTATGATTATATTTGTATAGGTGGCATGCCAGTTGCAGTTTTAGATTATATTAAAAAAGAAAAAAATATATTAAAATTTAATGATGAAATAATTGAAATGATAATAACATCATATATGGCAGATATGGCAAAATATACTGTTAATGTTGAAAGTATTAGAAATGCAAAAATATATAATTCAATACCAGCACAATTAGGAAAAGAAAATAAAAAATTTAAATATTCATTAGTAGAAAAATCAGCAAGAGCAAGAGAATATGAAAGTTCGTTAAATTGGCTTATTTCAAGCAATATGGTGATAAAATGCAATAGTGTCAAAACACCGAAATCACCATTAAAAGCATATGTTGATGATAATTTTAAAATATATTTAAGTGATATGGGACTTTTAAGAACTTTAGCAAAGATAAGTATAAATGAAATTATATTAAATAAAAATATATTATATAAAGGAGTATTGGCAGAAAATTATGTCGCAGAAATTTTGTATGCTAAAAATAGAGAAATATATTATTGGCAAATAAATAGTGGCATGTATGAAGTAGATTTTTTAATAAATATGGATGGTGATATTATACCAATAGAAGTTAAAGCTTCTGATAATACTACATCTAAAAGTTTAAATTATTATATAAATAGATATAAACCTAAATATAGTATAAGAGTTTCAACTAAAAATTTTGGGTTTAGTAATAATATAAAATCAATACCATTATATGCAGTACATTTGATATAAAAAAATTCCGCTAAAACCTTGACTTCCGTAAGAATTTAATATATAATAATATGGATTTTTTATCAAACATTTTATTCAAAGGTTAAAAATTAAAAGAAGAGGAATTAAATATAAGGAGCCGTAAGTAATTTTGAGATTGTAAAAGCAGACAATTTTAAAACCTTATTTGCAAATTATATTTGAGAGGGACTTCTTTTAAATAATATATACTATCAACATAAGTTGATATTTGTTCTGCTTAATATTTTATAGAGGTGATTTTTTTGAAATTAAAAGAGCTTAAGTATGAGAAAACTTCTCGTAAAAATTTCGCAAAAGTTGGGGACTATATCGAAATGCCTAACTTAATCAAAGTTCAAAAAGATTCATACAATTGGTTTATAGAAGAAGGTCTAGGAGAAGTATTAAAAGATATTTCACCAATCGAAGACTATTCAGGAAACCTTGTATTAGAATTTTTTGATTACTACATGGAGGACAAGACAAAATATTCAGTAGAAGAAGCAAAAGAAAGAGATGCAACATATTCAACAAGACTACATGTAAAGGTAAGACTAATTAATCGTGAAACTGGAGAAATCAAAGAACAAGAAATTTTCTTAGGAGATTTCCCATTAATGACAGACAGTGGAACATTTATAATTAATGGAGCAGAAAGAGTTGTAGTAAGCCAATTAGTACGTTCACCAGGATGTTATTATGGAGAAGAATTTGATACAAAAACAGGAAAAAGAACTTATACATCAACAGTAATGCCACTTCGTGGTGCATGGCTTGAATATGAAACAGATGGAAATGATATTTTCTATGTCCGTGTTGACAGAACAAGAAAGGTACCAGTAACAACTTTATTAAGAGCAATAGGGGTTATTTCAGATGACCAAATAATAGAATTATTTGGAGATGAAGAATTATTAACAGCAACAATTGCAAAAGATACAATAAAAGACCAAGATGAAGCATTAATAGAAATCTACAAAAAATTAAGACCAGGAGAATTACCAACAGCAGATGCAGCTAAAAATTTATTTAATGGGTTATTCTTTGACAATAGAAGATATGATCTAGCAAAAGTAGGAAGATATAAATTTAATCAAAAATTATCTTTAGCAACAAGAATTACAGATAAAATCGCAGCAGATAATATAGTAGATAATGAAACAGGAGAAGTATTTGTACAAGCAGGAGAAACAATCTCAGCAGATGTAGCAGAACAAATACAAAATTCAGGAATTAATATTGTAGACATTATGGTTGGAGAAAGAAAAGTAAGAATTATAGGAAACAGTACAGTAAACATCCATAAAGTATTACCAAATGTTGACTTATCAAAATTACATTTTAAAGAATTAGTAAATTATACAGTATTAAAAAGTATAATAGACACAACTGATGAAAAAGATTTAGTAAAAGTTTTAAAACAAAGATATGATGAATTAATACCAAAACATATAACAACAGAAGATATAATAGCATCAATAAATTATTTATTAAATCTTTCTCATGGATTAGGAAAACCAGATGATATAGATCATTTGGCTAATCGTAGAATTAGATGTGTTGGAGAATTATTACAAAATCAATTTAGAATTGGGTTAACAAGACTTGAAAGAGTTGTAAGAGAAAGAATGACAATCCAAGACCTAGATGTTGTAACACCTCAAACATTAATAAATACAAAACCAATAACATCAGCAATAAGAGAATTCTTTGGAAGTTCTCAATTATCACAATTCATGGACCAAACAAACCCATTATCAGAATTAACACATAAAAGAAGAATATCAGCATTAGGACCAGGAGGATTAACAAGAGAAAGAGCAGGATTTGAGGTTCGTGACGTACACTATACACACTATGGTAGATTATGTCCAATAGAATCACCAGAAGGACCAAATATAGGACTAATTTCAGCACTTTCATCATTTGCACAAATAAATGAATATGGATTTATAGAAACACCATACAGAAAAGTAGACCCAGATAAACATACATTAACAGATATAGTAGAATATATGAGTGCAGATGTAGAAGATAACTACATAATAGCTCAAGCATCAGAACCAGTTGATGAAAATGGAGCATTTGTTAATAAACGTGTAAGAGTAAGATTTAAAAATGAAGTAATAGAAGTTGACAGAGAAATGGTACAATATGTAGATGTATCACCAAAACAATTAGTTTCAATAGCAGCAGCAATGATACCATTCTTAGAGCATGATGATGCAAAAAGAGCACTTATGGGTGCAAACATGCAACGTCAAGCAGTACCATTAATGATTACAGAAAGCCCAATAGTAGGAACTGGAATAGAATATAGAGCAGCAAAAGACTCAGGAATATTAATATTAGCTGAAGATGATGGAGTAATTGAAAAAGTAACAGCAAATGACATTACAGTTAAATATAAAAATGGAAAAACAGTAGTACATAAACTTCGTAAATTTAAAAGAACAAATGGTGGAACATGTATAAACCAAAAACCAATAGTTAAAAAAGGTGAAAAGGTTAAAAAAGGAGATGCAATAGCAGATGGACCATCAACAAAAGATGGAGAAATGGCACTTGGTAAAAACGTATTAGTTGCATTTTCAACATGGGAAGGATATAACTACGAGGATGCTATATTATTAAATGAAAGATTAGTAAAAGAAGATGTATTTACATCAATTCATATAGAAGAATATGATTGCGAATGTAGAGATACAAAATTAGGTGCAGAAGAAATAACTAGAGATATCCCAAATATAGGAGATGACTCATTAAAAGACCTAGATGAAAATGGAATAATTAGAATAGGTGCAGAAGTTAGACCAGGAGATATATTAGTTGGAAAAGTTACTCCAAAAGGAGAAACAGAACTAACAGCTGAAGAAAGGTTATTAAGAGCTATATTTGGAGAAAAAGCTAGAGAAGTAAGAGATACATCTTTAAGAGTACCACATGGAGAAGCTGGAACAATAGTAGATGTAAAAATATTTACTAGAGATAATTCAGATGAATTAGGACCAGGGGTAAATCAAGTAATTAGATGTTATATAGCAACAAAAAGAAAAATATCAGTTGGAGACAAAATGGCTGGACGTCATGGTAATAAAGGTGTTATATCAAGAATATTACCATCAGAAGACATGCCATTTATGCCAGATGGTACACCAATAGACATATTATTAAATCCACTTGGAGTTCCATCACGTATGAACTTAGGCCAAGTTCTAGAAGTACATTTAGGAGGAGCAGCAAAAGCTTTAGGATGGAAAATCGCAACACCTGTATTTGATGGAGCAACTGAAGAGGATGTACGTGAATTATTAAAAGAAGCAGGAATGAGTGAAGATGGAAAAACACTACTTTACGATGGTAGAACAGGAGATCCATTTGGAAGCCCAGTAACAGTTGGTGTAATGTATATGTTAAAACTACATCACTTAGTAGATGATAAAATACATGCTCGTTCAACAGGACCATACTCATTAGTAACACAACAACCACTTGGAGGAAAAGCTCAATTTGGTGGACAACGTTTTGGAGAGATGGAAGTTTGGGCACTAGAAGCATATGGAGCAGCTTATACATTACAAGAAATGTTAACTGTAAAATCAGATGATGTTGTAGGAAGAGTAAAAACTTATGAAGCAATAGTTAAAGGAGAAAACGTTCCTGAACCAGGAGTTCCAGAAAGTTTCAAAGTACTTGTAAAAGAGCTACAGTCATTAGGACTAGATGTACGTTTATACTCAGAAGATAATCAAGAATTAGAATTGAAAGAAAATATTGATGAAGGCATAGAATATGATCCAGAAAGAGAAGGAAAATTACTATCTGAAGAAGAAGTTATTTCTGATGATGATTTGGATGGATATAGCCAAGAAGATGATAAAAATATCTTACTTGATGATGAAGAAACAGATTTAGAAGATGACAGTGATGAATTATTTGAAGAGCTAGATGACGAAGGAGATGAATTATTATTTGATAATGATTTGGCAAATGATAATTTAGACAATGATGAGGATATTATAGAATAAAATTAGAAGCTAAAATTTTGATTTTGCAAATAGACTTAGTGAAAAGGATGATAGAAATATGAAAGAAGAAAGAGATACAATATATGAAGGAGTACTAGATATAATAAGAAATAATATTCCAGAAGGAGGAATAATCACACCAAGAATAATAATAGATGAATTTAGAAAACAACATCCAGAAGAAAATATTACAGACAAGAATATTAGAGATTCGTTAAATGTGGTTTGTAAAAACTTAGGAATGTATGGGAAAGTTGGAAAATCAGAATTTACTTCATTTTATGTAAAAAAGCTACATATTGATAATTCAAAAGGTAGAGTAAAAAAACCGTTTATTGAGAGATTAGATACAGATTATTCGAAAGTATATGCATTTATTAATAATAATTTTTCAGCTGGAGAGACAATTAATGCAATGACTGTATGGAAAAAATATCATGCAAATATGAATGATGAATTAAGCGAAAAATTTGATTATTATTATGAAAGGGTAATGGAAACATTATTAAGAGATGGTAAAATTAAGCCAAGTCCTAAAAGTACGGATAATCTACTTAATACTCAATTTATAGTACAAGGTGAAAGGCAACAGCCAAAAGAAAAAGACTTAAATAATGACTATATAGAAAAAAATTAAAAATGAAATGAATTGAAATGCAATCAGAGGTATGAGAAATAATAAAGTAATGAAATATGTAATTGAATAGATTCTAAAAAGAAATGAGGCGACCTGAAGGAATTGCAAGAGCGGTGGCTAGACCTCAAGTTCTGTTTTAGAATTACCCAATAAAACAAACTTAAATGTCTCAAAAAGAAACGTCTCTAATGGGACAAAGTGAAGGGAGAATTTTATAGTGGATGAATTAGATATTTTTAACAAATTAAAAATAGGTGTAGCATCAGATGAAAAAGTAAGAGAATGGTCAAAAGGAGAAGTAAGAAAGCCAGAAACCATTAATTACAGAACATTGAAACCTGAAAAAGATGGGTTATTTTGTGAAAGAATATTTGGACCAACAAAAGACTGGGAATGTCATTGTGGAAAATATAAAAGAGTAAGATATAAAGGAATAGTTTGTGATAGATGTGGTGTAGAAGTAACAAAATCAAAAGTAAGACGTGAAAGAATGGGACATATAGAACTTGCAGCACCAG
>CAMMNR010000045.1 GCA_946498265.1 uncultured Clostridium sp.
ATGGATCCACCATCATATGGAAGAGGAGCAAAAGGAGAAGTTTGGCAATTTGAAAATAACATATTTGATTTAGTAGAACTATGTGTAAAAGTATTATCAGACAAACCATTATTTTTCTTAATAAACTCATACACAACAGGAATTTCAAGTAAAGTACTAGAAAATATATTAAATTTAACAGTAGCGAGGAAATACAAAGGAAAAATAGAATCAGGAGAAATTGGATTACCAATGGAAAACTCAAAATTAGTATTACCATGTGGAATTTATGGAAGATGGGAAAGTTAAGATTTGTAGGGAAATAGGGGACGCCCTTTTTTTTCCCTATAATTAAGAAATATAATTATATATAAATAAAAAATAGGGAAAGAAAAGGGCGTCCCCTATTTCCCTATAAGAGGTAAACATGAAAGATTTAAAAGTAATATTTGAAGATAATCATATAATAGTAGTAGAAAAAATACCAAATGTACCTTCACAGTCAGATAAAACTGGAGATATAGATATGCTTACAATTGTAAAACAATATATAAAAGAAAAATACAATAAACCAGGAAATGTCTATGTAGGGTTAGTACATAGGCTAGACAGACCAGTAGGAGGAATAATGGTATTTGCTAAAACATCTAAAGCAGCATCAAGACTTAGTAATCAAGTAAGAGAAAAGATTATCAAGAAAAAATATTTAGCTGTAGTAGATGGAAAATTTGAAAAAGTAAAAGGAATTTTAGAAGATTATTTATATAAAGATGAAAGAAATAATATTAGCAAAGTAGTAAAGCCAACTAAGAAAAATGCAAAACTTGCTAAGCTAGATTATGAAGTTTTAAAATATGATGGAGCAAAAGATTTGAGCTTAGTAAAAATAAATTTACATACTGGGAGACATCATCAAATAAGAGTACAGCTAGCAAATTTTGGGCATAGTATATTTGGAGATCAAAAATATGGTAAAAGAGGAAGAGGAAAACAAATAAGATTATGGGCGTATGAGCTGACAATACAACATCCTATTACAAAGGAACAAATGACATTCCATGATTTGCCAGACTGGTGTCGCATTGAGGACATGGCTAGATAGGGAATTTGGGGACGGGGCTTTTTTCCCTATTTTTAATTAATATACTAATTATGGAATGCTATATAAAAAATAGGGAAAAAAGCCCCGTCCCCAAATTCCCTATCTAGCTCGTCCCATTTTACAAAAAAATATTTCCTAAAATATTTGCATTTTATAAAAATATATGTTACAATACATAAGTATAAAAAAGAGAAAAGACCGTTAGGAGGAATAAATAAATGGAAATAGCAAAAGGAATATTGATTGTAATATACTTTATAGTCGCATTAGCACTAATCATTTTAACATTAATACAATCAAAAGAAGACGCAGGTTTATCTTCGACAATAACAGGATCTTCAACAAATAATTTTTTTGAAAAAAATAAAGGAAGAACTAAAGAAGGAAAACAAAAAAGATGGACAGTCATATTATCAATTGTATTTGCTATATTAACAATAGCATTAGGAATAATATATATGGCTTAGTATAAAAAGGGACGGTTTTTTATTAAAATTGACTGTCCTTTTTGGTGTTTTACGAAGAAGGATTTAAATAAATAACTATATAATAAAAATCGAAAGGAAAGATGAATTTGGAAGAGCGAAAACAAAAAATTCTAGATTTAATGAAAGATGAGGACTATGTGCCGCTCAAGGCTAAAGAAATAGCCATGATTATGAGAGTACCAAAGAAAGAATATAATGAGTTTCTAGAAGTTTTAGGAGAACTAGAACTTGAATTAAAAATACAAAAAAATAGAAAAAATCGTTATAAATTAGTTGATAAAGTATATTATGACGGAATATATAGAAAAAATCAAAAAGGATTTGGGTTTGTAAGACTTGAAGGAGAAGATGACGAAATATATATTTCTAAAGAAAATTCACTAGATGCATTAAATGGAGATAGAGTTTTAATAGAAATTATTGAAGAAAAAAATAAAGTAAAAAATGCAGAAGCCAAAGTAGTAAGGATATTAAAACACGAGAAAGATACAGTGGTTGGAATATTCCAAAATAACAAAACTTTTGGATTTGTAGTTCCAGATGATAAAAATTTCGGAACAGATATTTTTATAGCTAAAAAAGATTTTGGAAAAGCAAGAAATAATCATAAAGTATTAGTAAAAATAACTAAATATCCTCAAAATGGTAAAAATGCAGAAGGAAAGATTATAGAAGTATTAGGAAATGTAAATGAAGCGGGAGTTGACATGCTTTCACTTATAAAAGAATATAATCTGCCATCAGTATTCCCAGAACCAGTAGTGGAAGAAGCAAAAAAATGTGGAACTGAAATAGATAAAAATGATATTCCTAATAGGGTAGATTTTAGAGATAGAAATATTTTTACAATTGATGGAGAAGATGCAAAAGATTTAGATGATGCGGTAAGAGTTGAGAAATTAGAAAATGGAAATTATAAATTAGAAGTTCATATAGCAGATGTTAGTTACTATGTAAAAGAAGGAAGCTTATTAGATCAAGAAGCTTTGTTAAGAGGAACAAGTATATACATGTTAGGTAGAGTAATACCAATGCTTCCAAGAGAATTGTCTAATGGTATCTGCAGTTTAAATGCTGGAGAAGACAGATTTACACTATCTTGTATAATGGAAATAGACCAAAAAGGAAATATAATCACATCAGAAATATTAAAAGGCATAATAAATGTAACAGAAAGAATGTCATATAATGATGTTCAGGCTATACTAGATAATTCAGACGAAAAAGTAACTAAAAGATATTCAAAATATATAAAAGAATTCAAATTGATGGAAGAATTAGCACAAATATTGAAAAATAAAAGACTAGAAAAAGGATATTTGAATTTAGACATACCAGAAAGCAAGATAGAATTAGACATAGATGGAAAAGTAAAAATATATCAAAATATGAAACAAGCTTTGCAAATGAAATAATAGAACAATTTATGTTATCAGCAAATGAAGCAGTGGCCGAAAAATTTTATTGGTTAGAAGCACCATTTATATACAGAGTGCATGAAAAGCCAGACTTAGAAAAAATTCAAGAATTAAATAAATTTTTATTTAATTTTGGATTAAAAATAAAAGCAAACAAAGACAATATACACTCAAAAGAATTTTCAAAGATCTTAGAAGAAGTAAAAGGAAAAGAAGAAGAAAAAGTAGTTTCTAATTTAATATTAAGAACATTAAAATTAGCTAGATACGAAGCGGAAAACAAAGGACACTTTGGAATAGCAAGCAAGTACTATTGCCATTTTACATCACCAATTAGAAGATATCCAGATCTTTTCATACACAGAGTAATATCAGAATATATAGAAAATAATTATGACATACCAAAAAAATGGATTGAAACATATGAAGAATACGCAAAAGATAGAGCAAACCAATCATCAGAAAGAGAAAAAGTGGCAACAAAGGTAGAAAGAGAAGCAGAAGACATCAAAAAAGCTGAATATATGGAAAGTAGAATTGGTGAAGAATATGAAGGAATAGTATCATCTATAACATCATTTGGAATGTTTGTACAATTAGAAAATACTGTTGAAGGTCTAATTAGATTTGAAGACTTAGGGGATGAATATTTTATTTATGATGAAGATAGAAAAAGGTTGATTGGTGAAAAAACAAATAAGGTTTATAAAATAGGTGATAGAGTAGAAATAAGAGTTAAAAAAGCAAGTAAATTGTTGAGACAAGTAGATTTTGAAACAATTGAAAATGTAGGAGGAAGACTATAATGATTGATATAGAAAAAGCTTATAATGAATTTGATAAATATGTATTACAATTTAATCCAAATAACAAGAAGATAAAACTAAAAATAGACCATATAAAAAGAGTTGCTAAAATGAGTAAAAAAATTGCACAAGAACTAAATCTTAATGATGAACAAATCAAGTTATCTGAAATAATAGGTTTGTTTCACGATATAGGAAGATTTAGACAGGCACAGTTATATGATACATTTAATGATAGAATGTCTGTGAATCATGCTGAACTAAGTGTTGAAGTTTTATTTGATGAAAATGTAATAAATAATTTCAACATAGAAAAGAAATATGAGAATATTATTAGATTAGCTGTTCTTAATCATAATAAAAATAAGATAGATGATAATTTAAATAATGAGGAATTATTATTTGCAAAAATAATAAGAGATGCTGATAAACTAGACATATATTATACTATATGTGAATACGATTTTTCATCTATATTTTGGTATAAAAATTTTGATAGTAAAGAAATCAATTCTTTAATTATGGATGATTTTATAAATCGTCATTTTGTTAATTATAGTAATATAAAAACTAATTCAGATCAAATTCCTATTTTTTATGCTTATATTTTTGATTTTAATTTTGATTTTTCATTAAAATTGTTAAAAGAGCAAAAATATTTGGAAAAATTTACATGTAGAGTTCTATCTACTTTTTCAGATTTGACTGTAAAAAAACAAGTTGAAGAATTATTAAGCGTTTGTAATATATACATTTCAAATAATACATAGATTTTATATTTTATTTAGCTATATTAAGAATAGAAGAGGAATTTTCAATTTAACTTATTGTAAAATCCTCTTCTTTAATCTGTATGCAATTTTATTTATTGCATTTTCTCCTATATTTTTAATATATTGGCTTGCCTTAGTTTTTTTATTTGTTCAGATGTTGGATTTACACCGTCTCGCTCACTACAAATTAGATCTTTTTCTGTGAATAATGCCTTTAGCGGATATACTTCCATAGGGATTCCATAATTCCTTTCTACTATAATAGTATCAATACTATTTTCAAGAGCTTTAAATGAATGGTAACAATAACCAGATATATAATACCCCTCATAATAGTCTTTAGTTTTATTGATTTTTGCATCAATTATTATAGAATCCTTTGGATAGTATGTTTTCATGTGTATTTTCCCTTTATGCAATATCAATGTTTTTTGATAAAAACATGCGGCATGTGCCCCTCTTGCTACATTTTTTTTAGATTCTTGCGTAAAAGCATGAAAAGTATAGTTTAATCCGCTCCATGTTTCAAAGAACATGTTTCCGCCTAATGGATTACCATAGACTCTGTATTTTGTTATATATTCATTAGAAGTTATCATTTCTGTGTTTTTTACGAGAGTTATTTTTTCATCTATATTACATGGTTTAAATACTAAAACAACACTTCCCTTATGACAAAAAATTTCATCTGCAAATATTGCGTTTCTTGTAACAAGTTCCATATTTTTATTAACTATAGCAGTACCATGTATTATTACAAATAAAACCTCTGATTCAAACTTCGTTTTTTCTGAATATCCTTCTATAAATCCCCAATATTTTAATTTTTTTCCATTTGTCAAATATGGGGAATTAGGTAGAGAATTAAATAATGGATTTGGTGTACCTTCTATAAATATAGGAGTTGTATACACTCCATTTTCAAGCCGTACCCATAAGTTGTCGGGATTTTCCATACATAATTTTGTCATATTTTTCTCCTTTCATTAATGTGTATACATGTTTTATAAAAAAGCTTTTGCTTTGATATATCTAATTATACTATCTTACAATATTTATGTCAATTTTTATAATTATAAACCTATTTACTACAAATCAAAGCAACATTACTAATAATACTAGCAAAAAGCCCAAAAAGAATAATAAAAATTCCACCAACCTTATTATTTTCCTGTTTTATTTCATAAATACCATAAGACAAAACTTTAATAAAAGCAAAAATAGTAAATAAGACAAAAAACACATATTCAAATGCAGTCAACATATAAAAAACCTCCATAATTTTTAAGTTCTAGTCAATAAAAATGAAGACTTGATTGAACAATCAACATTTACATCAAAAAAAGAATTTTTATATTGTTCAGACCAATTATAATCTTGATATTTACTTTCAGTTGAAAAATTTTTCCTAATAAATTTACCAAATTTATTAATATCTGAATTCAATTCTTTTGATGTTTTATATAAATAATCTGACAAAATAGATTCTAAATAACTATTACAATAATTAGATAATTGGCTCAAAGTATTAGAATCAGAATAATTAACACTTTCATCTATAGAATACACTCTTCCAGAAAAATTACAATCAATAGTTATAAAAGGGGAATCATTAACTATTTTAGCATCTACTTTTGTATTTAATACAGGTGTAATATATACATCAATAAAAGAATCACTCTTTTGAGGATTAGGAATAGAAAGTAAAAAACCATCTACTTTATTATCAAGAATCATAAAACAAAGATTTTCAATCTCATTTAATTCACCAACTAAAGTACCACCTCTAAATACTGCAAGACCAGTATTTTCTGATATATATTGACCAGAAGAAGGAATAAAAGCAGATTTAGCAGTATCATTTGATGGTGAACTTGAATTAGATAATGAAGCAGAATTTTCACTACTAATTCCACCCAAAATTGCATATGGTTCACAAGCATCACAAGTCATAGAGTAAAAAAAGTCTCCTATTGTAGCATTAGAATTATAACCTGTAAATTGACTCGAATTTACAAATGTTTCATAATATTTAGTAATCAAATTTTCAAGTGTAGGTTTAGAATTTTTCATATATGTTTTTGCAGTAGATTTACTTACAACAATATTCGCAGAAGGTCTGATATCCGGATTATTTAACAAAGTATATATTTCTTCTTCAATTCCCGTACTTGCCAATTCTTCTGAAAAGACAATTAATTTACAATGAGATAAGTTAACCTCTTTACCAATATTTGTATTCATCAAATTCATAGCACTGTTAATAGAGGAGGCATCAATACTAAATAATGTGGGTTCAGTTTTTTCACTTGAGCCAGTTTCAGTTACAGAAGAGGCATTTGTAAATTGAAATGTTATATTCAATTTATTAGTATCAGATACATCTAATCCCATTGCAACAACAACAGCTACATTTCCAACATTAGAAGAATGGTAGGAAGGAGAAAATGCAATAAGAAAGATTATAATTATAATTACAATAAAAAATTTTCTTAATAAATTATTCATTGGCTTCTAATACCCCCTTTTGATTTGGAAGATGAGCACTTTTTCTCTTTTTTAAATTAGCCAAAATTAATATTCCAATTCCCAGAACAAAAGATACACCAAAAGTCCAATAACTATAAATAGTACTTTCTAAAAATTTTGAAATTGCATAATCCTTTGGAAACATAGCTATAGAAAAAACTATTAAGCCAAAGCTATAAACTAAAGAATTTATATTTTGAGAATTAGTAAGTTTTTTAAAGATTTCCATAGATAATCTAATATTAATAGTTACAAAAGATGTTATAACTAAAATCCAAATAAATAAGAAAAATGACTCTAACCTTTGAAAAAAGTCGCCAAATTCTATATATCTGGTAGCATAATAAAGAGGCATAACTTCATCAACATTTAATAAAAATCTAAACATAAACAAAATTATAGCAACACAAAATAATAAATAAATACCAGCTATAATTGTTGTAGTAATAGCAATTTTTTTCATATCTTCAGGTTTTTTTAAATATGGTGGTAAAAAGTATAAAATAATAATTCCAGTAAAGGCACCTAAATTTCCAAGACCTGTAATAAAAGTATTATAAACACCTTCACCCAAAATTGGAAAAACATTTTCAAAAGAAAAGAGTTTTATATTAGCAAAAAAGATAAATAATACAGAAAATACTAGCAATGGTAAAACAATAACATTAACTTTGGCAGAAGTAGAAAATCCTAATTTTGAACTTAGACAAGTTGCAATTATAAAAGCCAATATAATAAAAACTACGCTTGTCATTGGGTAATAGACCATTTTTAAACATTCACAAAAATTTCTAAGTAAAATAGAAGAACTTACTAAGAAGTATAAAATAAAAATAGCACCAATAATAGATTTGAAACACTTTCCACCTAAATATTCGGAAATATCAATAATATCATAACTAGAAAAATTTTTTAACAATTTAAAAATCAGTATAGCAATTGCAACTGCAATAATAGTCACATAAACAATATTAATTAAAATAGAAGACCTCGTTGTATCTATTAAATTTTTAGGCAGAGATAAAATAGAAGGAGTAAGAAATATAGTTAGAACAAGCAGGATTGCTTCAATAGTAGTAATTTTTGATTTTATCATTTTAAAACCCCCATTCTATATTATTTATATTTCCACATCATAGAAATTTTACTTTGTTTTTTTGGCTTTTTTGTATTTAAAAATGAAGCTCTATATTCTCTTTTCCAAACGGGAGGTAAGTAATAATCATTACCTTTAACGTTATCTAATGGAGAAAGGCCAAGTGTGTATGAAACTCCAAAAGATTTGGTTTCTACTAAATAAGAAGTGTAAATAAATAGACCTAATGCAATACCTAAAAAACCAGCAATATAACCTAATAATATAAATAGAAAACGAGTAATCCTTAAATGAAATCCAAAAGAAAAATCAGGAATTGCAAAAGAACCTATACCAGTAATAGCAACAATTATAATTAATATTGGGCTTACTATACCAGCAGAAACAGCAGCTTGCCCAAGAACCAAAGCACCAACTATTCCTATTGTAGGACCAATAGGGGATGGAACTCTTAAACCAGCTTCTCTTATTAGTTCAAAAGATATTTCCATCATTAAAATTTCTACTATTATAGGAAAAGGAACATTTTCCCTAGAGGCTAAAATAGAAAATAATAATTCTGTTGGCAAAAGTTCTTGATGAAAACTAGTAATAGCAACGTAAAGTCCAGGTAAAAGCAGAGTTATAAAAGCAGCTAAAACACGAATACCCTTTAAAAAATTAGAAAAACTTGGCTTTAAATTTTTATCATCAGGAGAACCAAGAAAATCAATTAAAATTGCTGGCATAATTAATGCATAAGGAGAACCATTAACAATTACAATAACTCTTCCAGCCAATAAGTAAGTAACAGCTTTATCAGGTCGTTCTGTGGATAAAACTTGAGGAACATTAAGAGCATTAGAGTCAGAAATTAATTGCTCCAATTGACCAGCAGAAAGAAGAGAGTCAATAGATAAATTATTTAATCGATACTTTACTTCTGCAATTAAATCATTATTTGTGATATTTTGAATATAACAAAGGGCACATTTTGTTTTTGTAATTGTACCAATTTCCAAATTTTCAATTACTAACTCCTCTGTATTTGAATATCGTCTTAAAAGTGAAGTATTTGTTCTAATATTTTCGACAAAAGACTCATGAGAACCTTTTATAACTATTTCGTTACTAGGTTTTTCAACATTTCTTTGCTGAAATCCTTTAACTTCAATATCATATGCAATACTCAAAGTATCAACAAATAAAGCACAGTTTCCAGAGTTTATGCCAGAAGCTATTTTTTCAAAATCTGAAACAGGCTTAATAGAATTTTGAGGTACTAGACAATTCATTATATATTCAGATAAATCAAATTTCTTAACTTTTCTAACAGTAATATTATTTGTAACAGCTTCAGAAATAACTTTATTTTGAGAATCATCATATAAATTATTTTTATTTCTCATCATCAAAGGTTCTAAAATAAAATCATCTAAAAGCTGAGAATTAACCATGCCATCAATGTAAACAATAAAAGCATTATATTGCTTACCTTTAGCATTCAAAGTAAATTCTCTAAGAACAACATCACTATTAATTAAAGTATTATATTTAGTTTTCATATAATCTAAATTAACACTAACACTCTGAAAAATCTTAGTATCATCACTAGTGTTTTCTTCATTTTCGGTATTTGTATTTTGATTATCAACAGTAGGATCTTCTGATAAATTAAAATCATACTTTTTTTCTGGTGTGTATGTAAAAATAGACTTTACAAAATTTTTAAAATTAAAATTCATAATACTTAATTCCTTTTTTAAAAATATAATTATAATAGATTTTAATGTCACAATTCATATTTAAAATTATTTTCATAAAGTTATATTATAATATAACTTTTATGTATATAAAGAATTAACTATGAATTGTAATTATTATTTGTAAAAAAGCAAAAAATATACTTTTTTTTATTACAAAAAAATGATATAATAAATATAATGTACACAAAGGGGAAAATGTTGAAAAATTACACGGAAAGGATGCAAATTAAATATGAGAGATAAAATTTCAACAATAATAATGATTTTAATTGTATTAGGAATAATAGGTGTGACAGGAATTTTTGGATATATATTATATGACGAATTAACAAATTTGCAACAAACAGTAGCAGAAGACTTTCAAACAACGTTTGATGATGACACATCAGTAGCAGCAATTGAAAATGAAGTAAAAGCACCAGAAGTAATAGAAAATTCATTAAATGAAATAGAAGGAACAAACAATGGACAAAACACTAATATAGATTATAGCAATGTTAACGTAGATAAATATTTTTATAATCAATTAGAAGAATATTCAAAAATAATATATAGAGCATTTGAGAGCAACAAAGAAAACATGAAATCAGGAAAATATAAAATAGAATTAGGAAATACATTTTCAGATGTATTAAGTCAAAATGGTGGGCAAGAAATCCTAGGAGATTATTATCAATCAGCAATAGAAGCATATACATATGATAATCCAGATATTTTTTATTTAAGTCCAAATAAAATGTATTTAAATATAGAAACAATAACGTCAGGAAATAATGTTACATACAATGTATATATAAATAATGGAACAGAAGCAAATTATTTATCTGATGAATTCTCTTCAAAAGAACAAGTAGATAGTGCAATAGCACAATTAGAACAAGTGAAAAATTCAATAATACAAAATAGAACAGGAAACACATATAATGATATAAAAATGGTACATGACTATTTAGTAGATAATTTATCATATGATACATCTATATCTAAACCACATATATATAACATATATGGAGCTTTAATAAATAAAGAAGCAGTTTGTGAAGGATATGCAAGAGCTTTCAAATATTTATTAGATAATATGGACATACCATGTATATTAGTTGTAGGTAAAGCAACTAATACACAAGGAAAGTCAGAAAATCATGCGTGGAATTATGTTCAATCAAATGGAACATGGTATGCAGTGGATACAACTTGGGATGACCCAGTAGTTGTGGGAGGTGGCACAGTAAGCCAATCTTCTAAGTATAAATATTTTATGAAAAATGCTAATGAATTTAATGCAGACCATTTTGCAAATGGACAATTTACTGAAGGAGGAAAAGTATTTAGTTATCCGGAAATTTAAAGGGGACGTTCCTTCAATCCCTAAAATTCGGGACATTGGGGACGGACCTTGGAAATTACTATTTTGGGGACGCGTCCAAAAAGGGAATTTTGATTCTATAACATTTTTTACTAAAAACAAAGTATTATATATAAATTTTCTTAATTACGAATGTGAATGGAAGAATATTATAAATTCTTTAATTATCAAGTAGGAGAATCTCAAACTTGCTTTGAGAGGTGCCTGCTTGATAATTTTAGAATTTATTTGTTCTGTAATGTTAGCCGAGTAATTATTAAAATTTATATATAATACTTTTGTTTAATTAATGTAAAATATTTTTAATAAAATTCCCTTTTTGGACGCGTCCCCAAAATGGTAAATTTCCAAAGGTCCGTC
>CAMMNR010000046.1 GCA_946498265.1 uncultured Clostridium sp.
AGAGATACACACCCACCAGTATGGAGAAGATTGCAAATACCATCTGGAATAACTTTTCATGAATTGAATGCAATTATACAACTAGCATTTGATTGGTGTGGATATCATATGTATGATTTTGAAGTAGGAGCAACTTTACATGAGGAGGGTATATTTATAGAACTACCAAATCCAGATAATGATTTTTGGAACGAAACTAAAAATTCAAAAAAAGAAAAAATTGACAAATACTTTGAAAAATACAAAACAATGAAATATACCTATGACTTTGGCGATAATTGGATTCATGATATAAAAATAGAAAAAGTAGTTGAAACTGATGTAAAATTTGTAAATCCTATTTGTATTAAAGCTAAAATGGCAGAGTTACCAGAAGATTGTGGAGGTCCATGGGGATACGAAGAATTGGTAGATATATTAGCAGACAAAAATCATCCAAGATATAAAGAAATGAAAGAATGGATAGAAAATGGATATTTTACATGGCATGATGACAGAACATATGTAAATTTAGATGAAATAAATGAAAGAATAGAAAACTATAAAGAACATGCAAAATTTATATTAGGAGATTAGAATATGGAAGAACAAATAAAAGAATTAACTTTAGTACTATTATATTTAAATTCATGGATAGAAAAAGAACCCTATGGAGAATTTCACAGAGCATGGAAAGGCTATGATTTTGATATTTTAAATTTATTAGAAGATGAAAATTTAATTAGTGGAAGTCATAAAGCTAAATCTACTTATTTAACAAAAGAAGGAGTAGAAAAAGAAAAAAATAATGAAAAATATAATATTAAAGAAAATTAAGGTATGAATAATGAAGGATATGGAGTAAAATCTATACCTTCTATTTTTATACCTAAAATTAAAGAAAGTGAGAGTGATATTTATGAAAAATTAAGCAAAAATGTGAATTATATTTATAAAGTAAAAAAATAAACAGAAAATCTTTTATATTTTGACTTAATATGATAAAATAATTTATAGATAAATTATAAACAAAGGAATAATTAAAATGGAAAATGTGTTTGATATTGATAATTTTAATATAATTGAGGATGAAGAAAATTATTACTTTTTCAGATCTTTAGAACCAGGAGATATAGAAGATTTAGAAAAAGGAATTATAAAAGATGGTGACAAATACACAAAGCTTCGCACAGATAGAGAAAGATGGGAAGAAACACATGAAGAAAAGCCACGTTGGAATTCAGATAGTAAGGTAACATTAGAAGAAATGTATAGTCATATAAAATAAGAATTAGGTGCAGTGAACCCTAGTTCTTATTTTTTTTCAAAAAATGAAATAATATGAGAAATACTAGAGATTAAAACACACATTTTATGTAAAGAAAACATAAAATATAACAAATAAACAAGAAAGGTGGTAAAAAAATGAGTGAGTACATAATAACAGGAGGAAAAAGAGCAGAAGGAGAAATTGAGATATCGGGCTCCAAAAACGCATCACTACCAATAATAGCAGCGACAATACTAAATGGAGGAACTACTACATTATATAACGTACCAGACATACATGACACACAAATGATGTTTGAAATATTAAAAAAAATAGGAGGAAAAGTAAATAAAAAAGCGAATAAAGTAATAATAGACACTAGTAAAATAAATAAATATGAAATACCAGAAGAGTTGATGAGGCAAATGCGTTCATCTGTGATTTTTGCAGGAGCATTAATAGGAAAATACAAAGAAGCAGTATTTTCATATCCAGGAGGATGTGACATAGGAACAAGACCAATAGACCTACACTTAAAATCTTTTGAAAAATTAGGAATAAATATTACAAAAAACTATGGAAATATTAGTTGTATTTGTGATAAAATAGTACCTGAAAAAATACACTTAGACTTTCCAAGTGTAGGAGCAACAGAAAACATAATACTAGCAACATGTTTAACAAAAGGAACAACAACAATTACAAATGCAGCAAGAGAGCCAGAAATAATAGATTTACAAAACTTTTTAAACAGAATGGGAGCAAAAATCAAAGGAGCAGGATCAAATACAATAGAAATACAAGGAGTAGAAAAATTAAAAGATGTAAGTTATAATATAATGGCAGACAGAATAGAAGCAGGAACATATTTATGCTTAGCAGCAATGACAAATGGTAATATATTATTAAAAAATATAGATTCAACATATGTAAATCCAGTAATAAATAAATTGGAAGAAGCGGGATGCAATTTTAATGAAACTAAAAGTAGTATAGAAATAACAGCTCCTAAAAGATTAAAAGCAGTTGATATAAAAACTATGCCATATCCAGGTTTCCCAACAGACATGCAATCAATATTTGGAACAGCCCTAACAATAGCTAAAGGAACATCAGTTATTGTAGAAAATATATTTGAAAATAGATATAAATATCTACAAGAACTAGCAAGAATGGGAGCAAAATCAACAATAGAAGGAAAAACAGCAATAATAAAAGGTGTAAGAAAATTATGTGGTGCAAGAGTAAGAGCAACTGATTTAAGAGGTGGAGCGGCATTGGTAATAGCAGGTGCATCGGCAAAAGGAAAAACAACAGTTGAAAATATAGAATATATATTAAGAGGATATGAAAAATTCGAACAAAAATTAAGTAAATTAAATATAGATATTATAAAAACAAAAAATAATGTTGATAAAGACAAAATTCTAACAAAATAAGAAACAATTTGTTTTATAATAATAGAAGTAAAGGGTGTAATACCAAAGATTACACCCTAGCTAAAAGGAGGAATCCAATTGAGCAAAAGAAAACAACAAGAAATAGATAATTTCATATATATGAAAGAAGAAACGAAAAACAGAGAGACAATAGATGAGTTAATGAAAAAGAAAAAAAACAAAGAAAGAGAAAAAAGGATAAAGCAAAATAATCAAAAAAGAAATGAAGATAAATTTGATTTAGAAACAGAAACAGTAATCCAAATGACAAACAAAAATAAGATAAAAAAACAAGAACAAGAAAAAAGACAAGCAATGCAATTAGAAAGGAAAAGAAAAAAGAGAAATAAAAAAATAAAAGCTATTATTAAAATTGTAATGTTAATTTTAATAATAGGTGGTGGTATAGTTTTCACAATGACATCACCAGTTTTTAATATAAAAGACATAAAAGTATTAAATAATTCACAGATACCAAGTGAAACAATAATAAGCTTGTCAGGATTAACTACAGATCAAAATATTTTCAGATTTAGTAGTTCAAATGTAGCAGAAAAAATAAAAGAAAATCCATATATAGAATCTGTAAATATACATAGAAAGATACCAAACACAATAGAAATAGAAGTACAAGAAAGAGAACATACTTATAATGTAAGCTATATGGGAAAATATGCATACATTAATACACAAGGATATATTTTAGAAATTTCAGAAGATAGCAAAGCAAAACCAATTATTTATGGGACAAGTACAGGTGAAGAAGAGATAACCCCAGGAAAAAGATTAAATAATGATGATTTAGAAAAATTGGAAGATGTAATAAGAATTTCAAATGTAGCAAAAGAAAATAATATATATGATAAAATAACAAGTATTGACATAAGTAACAAAAATGACTATATTATATATATGGAACAAGAACAAAAGAATGTGCATCTAGGAGATAATACAAATATGAGTAATAAAATGCTATATGTATCTGCAATATTAGAACAAGAAAAAGAACATGCTGGAGATATATACGTAAATGGAGATTTGAATAATAAATTTCAACCATATTTTAGAGAAAAATTATCCAACTAATAAAAAAGAGGTGATATAATGACAAAAAAAGTAACAACAAGTATTGTATTAGGAATAATGTGTTTTGCATTAACTTTAGGAATATTTGTTCAAGCCAAAACCGTTAAAAATTCTAATATGACAGTAAGTCAAAATTATGAAGAAAATGAATTAAGAGCAGAAGTTCTAAAATATAAAGAAAGATATGATAATAAGTATAAAGAATTAGAAGAAGCCGAAAAAGAATTAGAAGAACAAAGAAAGATTTCAACTGAAAATAATGAAGAATTATCATCAAAAGAAGAAGAAATAAAAAAAGGAAATAAAATAATAGGATTAGATGAAGTAACAGGACCAGGTGTTATAATAACATTAAGTGACAGTAAGTTAGATATAAATTCAGTATTAGACCCAAATTCTTTAGTAGTACATGATGGTGATATATTAAGTGTAATAAATGAATTAAAAAATGCAGGAGCAGAAGCAATATCAATTAATGATCAAAGATTAGTACCAACAACAGGAATTATATGTGGAGGAAATATAATAGATATAAATAAAGAAAAAGTTGGTGCACCATTTGTAATTAAAGCAATTGGTCTACCAGAACAATTAGCAGGATTAAATAGACCAGGAGGATATTTAAATTCATTAAAAGAAAAATATTCTATAGGAGTAGAATTTGAGAGATCTAACAATATTACAATACCAAAATATACAGGAGTGTTAAGTTACAAATATGCTCAAAATATAGAATAAGCGCAAGGAGGAATAAATGAAGGAAAAGTTAAAAAAAGGAAAAATAACAATGATAATAGTAGCTGGAATAGTTTGTTTTATTTTAGCTTTGGTTATGTCAATGCAGTTTAAAGTGGTAAATGAAACAGACATAACATCTATAGAAAGTATGAGAGAAACAGAATTAAGAACAGAACTAGCTAATTGGAAAGAAAAATATGAAGAAGTAAATGCTAAATATGAAGAAACAACAAGTATGATTAATGAATATAAAGAAACAGAAAAATCAAACAACGAAACAGAAGAAATTATAAATAATGAATTAGCACAAGTAAATATGTCTTTAGGTAAAACAGATGTGCATGGTAGTGGAATAGAAGTAATATTAACTGATACAGATAATGAGGAAATACCAAAAATAAATGCTGATGATTTATTAGTAATAGTTAATGCGTTAAAATTAGCAGGAGCAGAAGCAATATCAATAAATGATGAAAGAATTATAAACATGTCTGATATAGTTGATGTAGATACGTATATAAAAGTAAATGGTAATAGAATTTTATCACCATATGTTATAAAAGCTATAGGAAATCAAACATATTTAGAAAGTCAACTGATAGGTAATGGAGGATATGTAGATGATTTAAAGAAATCAGGATATAATGTAGAAATACAAAAAAATGATAATGTAGAAATATTAAAATATAATGGTGAAATAAAAACAAAATATATTGAATAGGAGGAAATAAGATGATATTTATAGCAATAATAATAGGATGCGTTTTAGGAGCTATTATAGGAATTAATGCACCAATAATTTCATATACATATTCAAGTTATTTAGCAATTGCAGTAATAGCGGCTTTAGATTCAGTATTTGGAGGAATAGCTTCAGTTATAAATAAAAAATTTGACATGAAAATATTTATATCAGGATTTTTTGGAAATGCAATACTAGCAATTCTTTTAACAGTATTAGGACAAAGATTAAATGTTGATATTTACTTAGCAGCAATAGTGGTATTTGTATGGAGAATGTTCTCAAATTTAGGAATAATAAGAAGATATTATGTAGAAAAATGGACTGATAAAATAAAAGCATTATCAAAGAAGAATAATAATCAAGAAAGTGAAAAAGCTAATTGATAAAATTTGTGTATATTATTGATATATAAGACAAAAAGAGACTTATATATAAGCTAAAATAAGACGGAAAAATCCGTCTTAAATATTTGAAAAAATATAAGCTTTACAGCTCTAAGAACAGATACAATTTATTACAAGTATATTACAAAAATATTACAAAAATATAACAAATTCTATTGACATTTGTCTAAAAATGTAATATATATACATTTAGAAAATTTATACTGAAAAATGGAGGAATTAACTTGGCAATAGGAGATATCATAGTAGGTATTGACATAGGAACAAGCAAGGTTTGCACAGTAGTAGGAGAAGTCAACAATTTCGGTCAAATAGAAATAATATGTAATACCTCATATAAATGTAGTGGACTAAAAAAAGGTAAAATAATAGATGAAGAAGAAATTAGTTTAAGTATAGCCAAAACTATAAAAGATGCAGAAGAAGAAACAAACTTAAAAATAAATTCAGCCTATGTAACTATTCCAGGTAAATATGCTACAATAGTACAAAATAGTATAACAAAAGATGTAAAAGATAAATATTCTGGAATATCAGTAAGAGATGTACAAAATGCAATAATACAAGTTAAAGACATAGAAATTCCAGATGGAAAAACTTTGATAGATATAGTACCAGATAAAATTACATTAGATAATGGCAATATAGTAACAGACCCAGTAGGGAATTTAAGTTCTAATTTCACAATAAGTGCACAAATAATATTAGCTCAAAGAGATTATGTAAGACAATTACACTCAATATTTAAAAAAGCTGGATTAGAAATTGATGGAATAGTACCAATAACATTAGCTGAAAGAAATTTAGTACTAGATAATAATGAATTGCATGATAATATAATGTTATTAGATATAGGAGCTGGTAATACAGATATAGGAGTTTTTGAAGGATCAAGTTTCATATATACTAATTCAATTCCATTAGGTGGAGATAATATAACACATGATATAGCCTTAGTGTTAAATATTTCAGAAGAAGAAGCAGACAAATTAAAAAGACAATATGGATTAGCATTAAAATCTTTTATAGATAATGATAATGATATAATATTAAACACATCAAAAGATGACAATAAAAATAGAATAATAAAAAGTTCTGAACTAATAGAAATAATTGAAGCAAGAATTGAAGAAATCTTTTCTATTATAAATAAAGATATAACAAATCAAGGAATAAAAAACAAAATAAACAATGTAGTTCTAACAGGACAGGGGATTGTTAATATAAACAAAAGTGATGTGGCAGGAAAGATAAACTTAAATATACCAGTGAAAATTTCAACGGGAAGAGCAATAAGTACAGTAAAACCCACATATAGAACAAGTTATGCTCTTGTAAGATATATTGCAGCTAGACCATTTGCTAAAACAGTATCAAGTAGCATAGATACACAAAATAATGAAAATGTTATAAAGAAGATTTTCGAGAAAATAAAAGAGTTTTTTTATTCTTAAAAAGAGTTATTAATTTTAAATATATAAAATATAATGAGGGAGGAAGAAACTAAATGATGGATTACAATAATGAAGATAATAATATAACAATGATGGATGGAACAGCTACAATAAAAGTAATAGGTGTAGGGGGAGCAGGAAATAATGCGGTTAACAGAATGATTGAAGCAGGGATAAAAGGTGTAGACTTTATTGCTGTTAATACAGATAGACAAGCTCTACAAACATCAAAAGCAAGTACAAAAATTCAAATAGGTGAAAAAATAACAAGAGGATTAGGAGCTGGAGCTAATCCGGATGTAGGAGCACAATCAGCAGAAGAAAGCAAATCTGAACTTTCAGAAGTTTTAAGAGGAGCAGACATGGTATTTGTTACAGCCGGAATGGGTGGTGGAACAGGTACAGGAGCTGCACCAGTAGTTGCACAAGCTGCAAAAGAAATGGGAATATTAACAATAGGTGTAGTTACAAAACCTTTTACATTTGAAGGTAAAAAAAGATTATCACAAGCAGAACGTGGAATTGAAAGTTTAAAAGGAAAGGTTGATACACTAGTAGTAATACCAAATGATAAATTACTACAAATAATAGATAGAAAGACATCAATAATAGAAGCGTTTAAAATGGCTGATGATGTATTAAGACAAGGTGTACAAGGTATATCAGATTTGATTTCTATACCAGGACTTGTTAACTTAGATTTTGCAGATGTTAAAACAATAATGTTAAATACAGGAATGGCTCACATGGGAGTTGGTAGAGCATCAGGAGAAAATAGAGCAGAGGACGCAGCAAAAGAAGCTATCCAAAGTCCATTACTAGAAACTTCAATAGAAGGAGCTAGAGGAGTAATTATAAACATAACAGGTGGAGACGATTTAGGATTACATGAAGTTAATACAGCGGCTGAACTAGTACAACGCAGTGTAGACCCAGAAGCAAATATTATATTTGGTACAGTAACAGACCCAACTATGGAAGATGAGATTCAAATAACAGTTATAGCAACAGGATTTGAAAAAAATGAATCAACATCAAATGTAGGAGTTGATAAATTAGTATCAAAAACTTGGGAGAAGAAAATAAATTCAATTCCATCAAACTCAGATACAAATTCATCACAAAACGATTTGGACATACCTTCATTTTTAAGAAAAAATAAAAATAAAAATTTATAGAAAGGGGACGTTCCTCCAATCCCTAAAATTGGGGAACAAAGGGACGGACCTAATGCCAAAGGGGACGGGCTATTTTGGCACACATTATAGAATACATTTTGACTTTATAAAGTGTTGAGTAAATAATGTGTGCCAAAATAGCCCGTCCCCTTTGGCATTAGGTCCGTCCCTTTGTTCCCCAATTTTAGAGATTGAAGGAACGTCCCCTTTTTGTCGAATATTTCTTTTTTTCGGCAATAAGAAAAGACAGTATTTTTAGAATAAAAATAGTAAAATAATAAAACAGGTGATGAAATGACCATTTATATAGATGTTGTATTAATAGAAAACTTAATAATGAACTATATAATAATATATGCAACAGCAATAGTATTAAAAAACAAAAAATCACATTTAAGGTTTTTCTTAGCAAGTCTATTAGGTGCAATATATACAATTATATCGTATACTTCTGCATTAGAAGTATATACAAGCATAATATTAAAAATACTATTATCAATAATAATAGTATACATAGCATATAATCCACAAACTATGAAAAAAATGTGGAAAGATATAGTAATATTTTACTTAGTATCATTTGTATTTGGAGGAGTAGCTTTTTCATTAATATATATAGTAAAGCCACAAGAAGTATTAATGAAAAACGGACTATTTTTAGGTACATATCCGCTAAAAACGATAGCGTTAGGAACAATAGTTGCATTTATACTAATTATATTAACGGTTAAAATTATAAAAACAAAAATCTCTAAAAAAGATATGTTTTGTGATATAGAAATAAAGATAAATGAAGAAGTAATAAGAACAAAAGCAATGGTAGACACGGGAAATTTACTAAAAGAACCAATAACAAATACTCCTGTAATTGTTGTAGAACATACACTTCTATATAATTGTATGCCAAAAGAAATCTTAAATAATACAGAAAATATTTTAGGAGGTGATATTGAAAAAATACCTAAAGAAATAAGAGAAAAATATATGTCAAAATTGAAAGTCATACCATTTTCCTCTTTAGGAAAACAAAATGGTATGTTAATAGGAATAAAACCAGATTATATAGAAATAAAAAATGAAGAAAACAGTATCAGAAGAGAAAATGTAATAGTAGGAATATATAATAAATCCTTAACTAATAGAGGAGAATATAGAGCTTTAATAGGTATAGAATTAATATAATTTATTTGATAGGAATATTTTAGGAATTTCTATTAAATAGAATAAAGGATAACAATAAGATAAGGAGTGATAACATGAATCTAATGGAACTATTAAAAAATAAAATAAATACTATTTGTGCAAAATATATAAATGAAAAAAATGAAATAGAATATTTGCCAATATTCTATATTGCAGGAAGTCAAACTTTACCGCCACCATTGTCCCCAGAGGAAGAAGAAAAATTAATAGAGCAACTATCAGAAGAAGATAATTTATGGGTTAGACAAAAATTAGTAGAAAGGAATTTAAGGTTAGTAGTATATATAGCAAAAAAATTTGAAAATACAGGAATAGGAATAGAAGACTTAATATCAATAGGTACAATAGGACTTATGAAAGGTGTAAATACATTTAATAATGAAAAAAATATAAAACTGGCAACATATGCATCAAGATGCATAGAAAATGAAATACTGATGTTTTTAAGAAAAAGTAATAAAATAAAAGGAGAAATTTCAATAGATGAGCCATTAAATAAAGATGGAGATGGGAATGAACTGTTACTTTCTGATATATTAGGAACAGAGCCTGATGTAACATCTAGAAATTTAGAAGATGAAGTAGATAGAACCTTATTAAGAGCATCTATCAAAAAACTAAATGAAAGAGAAAAAAATATAATGGAAATGAGATTTGGGTTTAAAACAGGAAAAGAAAAAACACAAAAAGAAGTAGCAGATGAATTACGGAATATCACAAAGTTATATTTCGAGACTAGAAAAAAAGATAATAAATAAAATGAAAAAGGACATAGCAAGTAAGATTCGGATAAAAAATTGACAATTCAATAAAAATATTATTACATAAAATAGAAAAATAAAAGTATAAAAAAAGCTTCTTTGGAAATACTTAATTTAAGTAGATTCAAAGGAGGTTTTTCTTTTGTTAAATAATAAGGTAGAAATATGCGGAGTAAATACAAGCAAATTACCTTTACTATCAAAACAAGAAAAAGAAGAACTATTCATAAAAATAAAAGAAGGAGATAATGAAGCTAGAAATACATTTATAAATGGGAATTTAAGATTAGTATTAAGTGTAATACAAAGATTTAATAGTAGGGGAGAAAATCCAGATGATTTATTCCAAGTAGGATGTGTAGGTTTAATAAAAGCAATAGACAATTTTGATTTAAATCAAAATGTACAGTTCAGTACCTATGCAGTACCAATGATAATAGGAGAAGTAAAAAGATATTTAAGAGATAATAATAGTATAAGAGTAAGCAGATCTGTAAGAGATCTAGCATATAAAGTTATACAATATAAAGAAAAATATTTAAAAGAAAACGGAAAGGAACCACAAATAGAGGAGATTGCAAAAGAATTAGAAGTAAGCAAAGAAGAAATAGGATTTAGTCTAGATGCAATTCAAGATCCGGTATCACTACAAGAGCCAGTATATAATGATGGATCAGAAAGTATATATATTATGGACCAAGTTAAGGACAGGAAAAATACAGATGAACTGTGGGCAGAAAAAATGACTATAGAATCTGCTTTAGAAAAATTAAATGATAAAGAAAAAATGATAATAATGAAAAGATTTTTTGATGGAAGAACTCAAATGGAGGTTGCAGAAGAAATAGGAATTTCACAAGCACAAGTATCAAGATTAGAAAAAAGTGCAATACAGCATATAAAAAGATTATATAAATAGGACTTTTAAGTTCTATTTATTTTTATCTAATATATAATATAATTGTAGAAGAAGATGTCTTGGAGGGATTATAGTGGGAGATAAAGGTTTAGATTTTAAACATAAGGAAGTAGTAAATATCACAGATGGAAAAAGGCTTGGATATGTTCAGGATGTATGTGCAGATTTAGAAACAGGAACGATTACTTCTATAATAGTTCCTGGAAGTAATAAAATGTTGAAAATTTTTTCAAGCAATAATGAAATTGTAATACCATGGCAAAAGATAAAATGTATAGGAGAGGATATTATATTAGTAGAAATCTGATAAGATATAAACAACAGACAACATAATTTTACAATATAAAACATGATAGTTACAGATATTAAAAGTTAAATTATTAACTGTTAGAAATTTCCATAAAAAATTAGGTTAAATAAAATTCAAAATGCCCGTTTTACATAAATAATGGGCACTTAATATTG
>CAMMNR010000047.1 GCA_946498265.1 uncultured Clostridium sp.
TGGGTCTGTTGGTATAGAATGTTCTCCTGTTTCTATTGTTCCTGTTGGAGAATCCACTCCGTGTTCTGCACAAAATACGGTAAGTTTTTCTCCTGTTGTATAATTTACCAATCTTCTCAAAAGAATTCCTGCACTTCCTTTATTATCTGTTGTATAAACACCTGAGTCCCATTGTCCAGAAACCCATTTTCCAGTTCCAGAACTTGAAACAGCAAATATAGGTTGTGCTGTACTAAATAATGTTATTGTTATGAATAAAATTGCCATCAATTTTTTAAATTTATCTATTTTCTTTTTCTTTAACATTAGCATTTCCTCCTTTATAAAAAAAAGAACAAGTTTTTAACTTGTTCCAATTACTAATATTTATTTAATTTTTATCTATAATAAAAGTTTATTGTCCATTTTTGACATTGTGGGCAAGTCCAAACTTCATAGCCAAATGGACATCCTTTTAAATATTCTTCTTTTGTTTTTTCGCCATTTTCCCATTGTTTTGCCCACTTTTCTATTTCAGCATTAAAGTAATTATCTGCCTGTTCTTTTGTTTCAAACCATTTACCAGTATTTCCACTCTCCATTTTGTGATTATTTCCTATGCATTCTGTTTTTGGAGCTATTTGTACTTCTTCTTCCGTATAACTATCATTCGGTTTATTATTTTGAGGTATTGTGTCTTGTGTCTGCTTATTTGTATTATTATCTTTTTTTGAACTACTATTATTATTTATACTTTCATATTTTCTATTATCTGTTGTTTTATCTTTATTGTCTGTTATAAAAGATTCAGTGTTATCAGTTTGCTCATTGCTAGAATTATCTATGTTTTTTTCTTTTTCTTTAATAATAATTTTAAAATCTTTTTCGGCCTTATTAGAATATATATCTTCAATAATAATTTTTGCATAATATTCACCACTTAAGCCTGAGTTTACATTGCTAAAATCAATATTATATTCCCTTATCTCTGATAAATCAGATACATTAACTAATTCTTTAAAGTTATATGTTGTTAAATCTGTATTATATGGAATTTCTATATTATCATTAATAGATATTTCTGGTGCAATTGTATCTTTAACTTCTATTTTTTGATTTAATTTTTTATTTTTGTAATAAACATTTATTTCATATTCTCCAACTGCCGGATAATCTTTATCTTTTTCGTTTTTTATATTATTTTCTACTCTGATTTCCTGTAAATCAATAAAACTATATTTAGATAAGTCTATTAATTCCTCAATTTTAGGATTATATTTATTACCATATTCTATAACAACATTATCTTGCATAAGTATAATTTTACTATCTCTTTTATAAAAATATAGCTTTACAATTATTCCAAAAATAATTAATAAAAACAGTATAATTATTAAACTAATAAAAATTTTCTTTTTCATATATTTTACCTCTTGTAAAGAGTATATCATAAATTATATAATTTTTATAAGTTTAAAAAAAATTTTTTATATTTTGTTTAAAAATGTTAAGAAAATCAACATTTTTGAGCAATTTAATCAATTTTTTCTAGCATTGCTACTATATAATACCTCTGATCCGTTGGCGTTGTATGATTATTAAGATATGAACATGTAGATAATTTTACTATTTTTTTGATTTCGTTTATATTTTCTATATAATATTTACTTGCTTTTTTATAATATTCTATCTCTTCTTCATAGCTTAATGACTTAATATTCTTTTCTTCTATATTTACACCTATTGAATAGCAACTAAATATTGTTGCTTTATAATTTTGTTTTTTTGTGTATATCTCAAAGTTAGAATGTTCATTAAGAAAGTTCTTATTCATATAATTTGCAAGTTCTGAAAACATTAGTCCACTTTTCATATTATGTCCATATATAATTGTTATATTGTCTTGAAAAGGATTGTCATTTAGTGTAAATATTGAACCATTACTATTATATTTACCATCGAATGAATGTTTTAAGTATTTTAAGTTATCATTATCTTTAAGAATTGGATAATTTATTTTTGTATTTTCTATATTTATCCAGCCTATAATATCCGGATTTATTTCTTCTAATTTATCCCAATCTATTTCACTCTTCTTATCATCATTATCTTTTATAATTACATTTTCTATTAATTCCATACTAGCATCATTGCTTTCCTTATATTCTAACAAATCTTTTATTAAAAGATATGAAGATATTATTATAATTATTATAGATACAATTATAGCAATTTTTACAATCTTTACTATTATATTTCTTTCACCTCCTATCTATATTATCTATCTAATGCCATTTAAGCATCACCTCCTTAAAATTGTATTTTCTACACTTTATTAGTATATATTAAATTATTTTCATTTATATTATTTCTACTATTAGTGTTCTGATTATTAGATGGCATTATCATTTTAAGTCCAAATAAACAAAATACACTCATTAATATTATCAATAAGTTTTTAATAATTCTTTTTATTATTTTCATTTCATACACCTTTACTTTCTACTAAAAAAAGAATTAGACCTATCATCTCTAATTCTCCTTCTACTTTTTAATTTTATATTAAAAGTTTTCCTATACAAGTCCGATATATCTTTAAAACTTCTAGGATGTTCAATAATTTCTTTAATTTGATTTGGATAGAAATTTCCAAACAATATATCATAAATTCCTAATTGCAATGCTAATTTTGTTTCTTCTTGCTTTTGATTTTTTAGTAACAAAATAACTCTCATATTCATTTCTTTTAATGTAAATAAAAATTCGTGTAAATTTCCTTCAATTGCTTGTGGAGATATAATTGCTGTTTGTCCTTCAAATGTATTGTTCTCAATTAAATATTCACTATATCGTGCTATTATTGAATCTCTTAAATTCATTTGAATTTCTTTGTCAATTTCTTCTATCCCTGTATATATTACTATCATCTAAATAATTCCCTCCTTTTTCACTATTTCTAATGGATTTATTAATTCTCCATTTTTTTTAATTGTAAAATGACAATGGCAACCTGTTGTAGCTCCATTTGTTGGATTTCCATTACTGTCTTTATACGGATTATTAGTTACACCATATACATTTTTTGGTCCTACTTTACCAATAATTTCACCTTTTTTAACTTTTTGCCCCACACTTACTATAAATTCAGGTGAGCTATGGCAATATGAAAATCTATATGTTCCATCTGTACTTTTTATTGTAATAGTATATCCACCAGCACCGCCCCATCCTACTGAAACTACTTCTCCATCCATAATACAAACTAATTTTGATCCTTCAGGAGCTGCAATATCTATTCCAGAATGAAATGTTGATGCACCTGCTGTTGGAGCTTCTCTATTACCAAAATAACTTGTTATCGTATATTCACCCTCAACAGGCCAGTCTGTTTCTTCAGACATTCCACCCGTAAAAATTTTTGATACGAAGTCCCATACACTTTCAAAGAATCCTTTTACTTCTTCTTTGTCTTTTCCTTTGTCATACTCAGTATTATAGTAAGCAAGTTCTTTTTTCATATCCACTTTGTCGTCATTATCAAATGCTATATAAAGAATATCAGTAATACTAGAAATAATGAGTATAAAGATAAGTAATATGATTATTGGTACTATGAAAGGTTTTATTATTATAAATGCCATACCCATAACCTTACTTTTGATTTTACTTTTTAATCTATTCATTGGCATCATCTGCTTCCACCGTTATAATTTTATTATTTTCTTGGTTTTTATCTTCTTGTCTAGTATTATTTATATTATTTCTGTTATATGTTCTTCTCTGCATATTATCTTGACTATTAGTTTTGAAATTTCTGCCTTCTGCCATATACATTCCTAAGTTCATAAATTCTTTTCCAACATTAAATGCTCTTTTTATTCCACTTGTATTATTTACTTCTTTTTCTTCATTTAGTATTTTATTATTAATTGGATTTGTTTTATTTTCTATTGGGTTTGCAATATTAGTAATTGAATTAGTATTTTGTTCTTCCATAATATTTTTTGAATAACTTTCATAACTTACACCTGTAGCAGGTTTACTTCCTGCATTATTTCCATTGCTTACTACTCTTGATATAATATCAGGTTGTTCAGATTTATTTTCTATACTGTTTCCTTTAAATTGATATGCAATAGATTTTAATGTATATCCCATTGCAGCACCCATTCCAATACCTCTATTTGCAAGTTCTTCATTATTTACACCAGCAATTCTACTAACAAGATTTTGCATTGTATTTTGAAGTGCATCTCCTAAAGGTAATATCATCATTCCCCATAGTAAACTAACTGCCCACCCAGCATTTGAAGGTAAGAATGTTAGATATATTAAGAATAAAAATGCATACACAAATTGCATAAAAGCATTTATTATAATTTGTCCAAACCATATACTTGATGCTATTGTTCTTTTATTTATAATCCAGAATACTACTACTATAGGGGTAAATATTGTAAATACTATTAATGTAAATTGCCTTATTATGAATTTAATATTAATTTTTACAAACAAATATGCAAATAGTGCAATAACTATTGCTGTCGCTATTGCATTTCCAGTATTAATGCTTGTTAATAATGAATTTCCCAATAGATCATCTAAACTTCCATGAGATTTTGATACCAATATTGTAACTAGATTGTTATTCAACATTAGCATAAATTTTACAAATATAGGTGCTAGTGCTATTGAAGAAACTCCAAAAAATAATCTCATTAAGTTATCTTTTGCTTCATTTCTTTTATCTGGACTTATACCTGCAACAATCATTTTCCATGCAAGAATTATTATTGCTACTAAAATTGGACCTCCTATAATTCCTGCTATAGTCCAATACCAATTATTTATTAAACTCCAACTTTCATTTGTAAATGGTGATAAATCTGTTTGATTGTTTCCAAATATTAATTCATCATAATTCTTAAACCCGTACTCCAAATGTTTCATTTGTTGTTAAATCAAACACAGTTTCTGCAATGCCTCCAATCATTTTAGCAATTATCTTTTCAAATAGTCCTCCATCATCTTTATCTATTGTTTCTTCTATTTCTGACTCTTTCTCGTCATCATCTGAAAATATACTTGCTTGTACTGGATTAACAAGACTAAAAAAAATAAGTATTACTAAAAGAATACTTACAAAAATCTTTTTTGTTTTCAAATACTTCACCACCTATCTCTATGTTGTAATAAATTCACTTTCAAATTTTGTAATATCAATTTTTAATGCTCTAATATCACCTCCTCTTATTAATATGCATTCTCCTGGTCTTGCTTTTGTTAATATTTCTTTTGTACCAGATGGTAATTTAAAAAATTTCATTATTTCATCAATACTTCCTATTGATTGTTTTAATAAGAGGATTGTGTCACAACAATTTATTATTGCTTCAGCTTGTCTATTTTGTCTTAACTCTGATAAATTTTGAGTAGCTAAAATCATTGCAACTTTTTTCTTTCTTGCTCTTCTTGCCAAATTTTCTAAGAAGTCTGATGTTTCTTGATTCTTAAATAAATTCCATGCTTCATCAACTACAACATATCTTTTGTTTCTTTCTTTTGTAGCCATATATTTATTTGTTATCCAAGTAGTTAAAACTAAACATACATAATATCTCATAATTTCATCTTTAATCTCTGAAATATCAAAACATATTATTTGGTCATTTACTTTTAATGTACTTTGGCAATCAAATATTCCAAGCGTATTTCCATTTAGGAAATTACTTAATGTACTTGCTAATTCTTTATTTTTTATTTTTTCTTTCATTACTCTATGAAAATCAGTTAAAGTTGGCATTTTCTTTTTTATATTTCCAAATGTAATTATTCCTTCGTGTTTACCACCTTGTTTTTCAAAAAGTGAATTTATATCTTTTGTTATTTCTTTTTCTTTATATACTTCTCTTACTGCTTTTTCAATATCTGCTATCTCATTAGGTTTTAGTGTTCTATTTTCATACTTGTTTATTATACCATTCATAATAGCTCTAATTTCTGTTATTTTACTATCTATATCTATAAAACCTTCATCTTCATCTATTTCAATATCAAATAGATTTATTCCTACAGGTATAGTTTGTCTAACCTTTATAATTCTTCCACCTAATTTTTCCGTTTGTGCTACATATTCTCCTTCTATATCTAATATAGATGATCTTCTATTAATCAATGCATTTCTTCCCACTATTGTTTTTACAGCTACAGATTTTCCTGCTCCTGGTATTCCAAATATTGCAATATTAGCATTTGCTAATCCTTGTGTAAATGTTTCTAAATTCAATGGAAGTCCTGTAAATAAATCTCTTCCTAAATATATTCCTTCTTTTACACTTGATTTTGTTCTTGCTATTGGAAACATTGCTGCAAGACCTGCTGTAGTCATATTCCTATCATTGTCCTTTATAATATTATTATTTAATGGTAATGTTTCCTTTAAAGCATCTAATTGCTTGAAATATAAAGGTCTAATCTCACAAGATTTGTTTGCAAACTCATCTCTTAAAAATTTACTTTTTTCATTTAATTCTAAAAGACTCTTTGCATTTACTCTTAATGTTATCTTTATAAAGAATAACTTATCATTATTTATTTGTATATTTCTTCGCATTTCTTCAAATGCTTGTATATTTTCTTCTAGTCTATGTATTTCTTCAATATTTCCTTGTTTTTCAAATAAAAGATAATCTGATTGTAATTTTGTAACTTTATGTGTTAGATATTTTATCACATTTCTTTCATCTGCAATTTGCACTTGTGTTGAAATATCAACATCTCCTATTGTATTTAAAATCTCATCCAACCAACCAATTCCAATATAGTTAGGATAAAACATTAATGTAAAAATTCTAGAATACTTATCATCTCCCATATAAATATAATCTTTCTTTTCTTGTATTACTTCTGGAGCAAGTAAAGATATTAATTGAGGTTGTTTATCAAAAAAGTTCTCTTCTTTTACTTTTTTTCTTTTTTTGTATAATTTTATCTTTTGCTCTTTGATTCTTTTCCTTTTTTTATATGGTCTAATCTTTTTTTCTCTCTGTACCTGTAACATATAGTCCAAATCCTCCTTTCTGTTCAATTTCTGTCACTTTATTTTTATTATCTTTATGTAATTGCTCATATATTAGTTCTACAATTTCTCTATCATTTAATAATCTTGTACTTACTTTTATATTAAGCAGATGATATCTTAATAACTGATAAAATTCTTTTAATTCTAGCTCTGCAACTTTTCTATTATTAAAAGAAGATATAACCATATAATTTTTTCTTTCAAATAAGTTTTTATCTTCTTGTATTTTTTCTAAATAACTTATTATTTGATTAGCATATTCTTTTACATTGCTATTCGAATTTATTGTATTTATTTTTATTTCTTCTAGCATATCTCCAAGTTCAATTTGCTTTTTTACTTCTAAAAATTGAATTGGAAATTTAAGCATTTGTGCTATACTTATTAATTCTCTATCAACATTCTCTTTTTCCCCTTCGTGTAATAAACTGTATTCTATACTTTCTAATTCAACTATTATAGAATGTTGATTTTTGTTAATTGTAATTACTTGATTATTAAATCCATCTATTCCCCATAAATTGCTAAGTGTCTTTTTACTTTTTTTTATATTTGATTTATCTATGAGTTTAACTTCTTGTAGATTATTTTTCTTTTTTGTATATATTAGAGTACCTACCATAAAGATAATTCCTGCTAATATAAAAACAAATGCAATTATCATTTTATCCCTACCTTTCAAATATAAAAATTTTTTTTCTAAAAATATATTTTAAAATATTGAAAAAGTATTTATCTGCATATATATTGCCTATTTTCAAGAAAGCAAATGTTAATAATATAGTTATAACACTTAAGAATATAATTGTTTTAACAATTATTGGTATATGAACAAATAATATTCCTACTGATATTACACTTACAATTACATATAACATCTGTCTTAATGATAAATAGCCTCCGAAATACTTTCTCTTCATGTGTAAAGTCAAATGGTACTTTATACAAGCTCATAATATCTACCTCCTAAGTATTACTTCCTCCTGTAATTAATGCTCCTCCTCCATTAGTTGCTATACTTAATATAATTCCAGAAACTATTAGAGATAATCCTAAAAGCATTGTTCCAGCACATACCCAAGCTAAAGCACCAATAGATTCACTTCTTTTATTAGCATTATTTGAATTTACTATCATTTTTAAAGCAATGATTACAATACTTACAAAAACTAAAATTCCTCCGTATTGGCATTGCTAACTTAATTACAGCATTTTTAATATTTTCTGTTGCTTGATTAACCTCTGCTGTACTAATACTTCCTTCAGTTGCAAATACTTTTGATGGTAATAAGAGCAATGTTGTGGGCAATACCCATAACTTATTTTTTACCTTGTAATATATTTTATTAATATTTTCTTTATTAATATTTTTCATCACATAACCCTCCTTGTTTTATTGCAAATATTTAGGTTATGGTATGTATCAATTTCTTTAGTATTTTAAAACATATTTAATAATAGCGGTATTACTAATATAAAAATTATTAATACTAAAGTTATTATAAAATTCTTAATCCCAAATTTTATTGCTTTTTCGGATTTTTTCTTGGCTCCGAAATAACCATATTAACAAACTTGCTACAATCCATACTGTTAAAAGGATTACTGCTATTGTAAAACCTATTTTCATAACATTTTGAAACATTGCATCCAAGCCTCCTGTCAGATTTTCTATATCATATGTTGGTATCATATTTCCTCCTGTCTTTTAAGTAAAAAATAAAAGCTAATAGCTTTTTTCTAATTTCTTTATTAAACTTATATAGTAATACTCAAAAAAATTATCTATTTCTTTTGTAGTTCCTTCATATTGAATTTGCTTTATTTTACAATTTTCATAAATAGATATTAATTCTTCTCTATTTACTCTATAAATTAATTGTCTTTTGTTACTTGTATATAACTCTTTTAAAGCATATATTATCATTTTTAGTTTTTCTATATTTTCTTTTGTAAATATTTTTATTAATTCTTCTGTATAATTAAATTCCAATTTTTCAATTAATGCTATAAATTCCCTTGTTTGTATAACTGTCATATTTTCTGGATTTTGCATTTCTTTTTTTATAATAAAATTAAAAAATCTATCTATCCTAATATTTATATTATTATATTTAGCAATTTTGCTTATAGGGTATAAGCTATTCTGCTCATAGGGGTATTGTTTGTTTTGCTTATAGGTATCAGGTATAAAATCCCTATGTGAATCATTAATATAAATTCTTCTTTCAATTATTTGATTTTTTTCATCTTTAAGTATTATTACTTTTACAAAACCTAAACTTTCTAAATGACTAATCCATCTAGAAATTGTTCCAGGTATCACATGATACAATTCTGCAAAGTATTTATTTTTTGCAAAACAGTATCCTTCTTTTCCTGCTAATGCTGTTATTTCTCCATACATTAATCTTTCTGGATATTTCAGTTCTTCGCAATACCTTACTTCACTTGGAATTATAGCATAATAAGATGGTTGTTTTTCTTCGTTCACATATGTTAAGTCACCTCCATAAAAAAATAAGCCTCTAGGGCTTATTTAAATGTATAAATATATATTTTCTAAGCATTTTACACATTTGACTTTTATGTATAAATTGAATCATCTTGTCTTTGTTGCATTATGCTTCCATTCTTGATAAAAGATTTCTAATAATTCCATAATTTTATTGTCGATTTGTTTATTTGAATAGTTACTTGGAAAATAATGTCTAATTTTATCATAAGAAGTTTTAAATTGTTCTTTTTGATTTGGTTTTTCTTCTTGCATTATTTCTTCTATTTTTTCTGCCGTAAGTTCATTATTTTCATCAAGTTTTCTTAATAATTGAGATTGGCTTAAAGTTGGTGTAGCTAAATTATATATGAAACTTTTATATAATAATTTTTGATTTTTCTTACTTATATATGAAATTTCAACTGCAGGTCTTAATGCTATTCCTCCTGTTTCTTTATCTACTAATTCTAATAATTCTGGTAATAATTCTGTTAATCTAACATATCTTTGAATAGTTCTAGCACTTTCTCCTGCTTCTTTACCTACAATATCAGCAGAAAGTATTTTCTCTAACTTCTCGACCAGTGGACGAGAAGTATCTTCTAATTTCTTTCCTTGATGTTTTATAGCATCTAATTTCATTTTATATGCAAATGCCTTTTCTGATGGAAGTAATCTTAATCTTTGATGTATATTGGTATCAACCATCAATATAGTGGCTTCATCATCAGTTAATCGCATAACTATACAAGGAATTTTATCTAAACCTGCTAATTGAGCTGCATGTTTCCTTCTATGTCCAGAGATCATACAATAACTGCCATCATCTTCTTTTCTTACTATTGCTGGCATTATTACTCCTCTTGCTTTAACACTCTTAATCATATCATCCATATATTCATCATCTATTACCTTAAATGGATGGTTAGGAAAATCTTTAATTAGATTTATTGGAAGTTCTGTTACTTGTATTATCTTAGGATTATCTCTTTCTTCTTGTGTTGTAAACAAACTATCCAGTGAAGGAAGATTCATTTTAAGATTATTGTTTTTCATCTATCAAAACCTCCTCAACTAAACTTTCATAAGCCTTTGCAACTGTTCCTTTTTTATCATATTCAAATATACTTTTTCCTTTAATAGATGCTTCCGCTGTTTTTATTGCTAAAGGTATTTCTGTTTCATATATTTTCACATACTTACCATAGTTTTCTTCTAACTCTTGTCTAACATTTTTTGATAAATTAGTCCTTCTATCTACCAAAGTCAGTAATATTCCTTTAATTTTTAAATCTGGATTAATTGTTCTTCTAACTTTTGAAACAGTTTCAAATAGATAAGTCATTCCTCTCATTGCAAGATACTGACTTTGTACGGGAATAATTATTTCATTACTGCAAGCTAAACAGTTTATAGGAATTAGTCCCAATGAAGGCATACAATCAATTAGTATATAATCATATTCATTTTTTAACTTATTCAAACAATTTTTTAATATAAACTCTCTTGTCATAGCATTTCCTAAAGAAAGTTCTATTGCTGAAAGACTTATATCAGACGGAATAAGATCAATTTTTTCTTCGTGATGCAAAATAGCCTCATTAATATTAATATCTTTATCCATTATTTCAGCATACATTAAATCTGCAAGTGTTATTGGCATATCTTCTTGTTTATAATATCCTAATGAAGTTGTTAAATTACCCTGAGGATCTGCATCTACTAGTAAAACTTTTTTATTTTCTTTTGCAAGGGCTACCCCAATAGAGAGTGTTGTTGTTGTTTTGCCAACACCACCCTTTTGATTTGCAATCGCAATAATTTTTGTATTTTTCATAATTTCCTCCTTTTTGGAGGTACAAAAAATAGAATTTATATTTTAATTAATATGTTAGATATTATTTCAATAATTATATTTGTTTTAAAATTATAACAACTTATTATAATATAATGAATAAAATAGATTTGAATTAAAGTACAAAGGGGCTTTTATTATCAAAGTTTTGTGCAAAAAGAGATAGGGGCATAATATAAAACAGCCATAAACCTCTACTTCTACTAATTCAAGGCTTTTAG
>CAMMNR010000048.1 GCA_946498265.1 uncultured Clostridium sp.
AGTGCGACTTATTCTGAATTTGCCCGAAATGGGTAAAAAAAGGCAAATTATACAGAATGTCTACAAATGATTTTTCATTTGTGACAATTATAATTATAATACAAAGAATTGTAAAAGTCAACATAAAAACTTGTTTTTTAAAATCAATTTGATTTTTCAAAGCTATTTCCAATTAAAAAGCCAAGAATAATACACAAAACTGATGTAGAACCTAAAATATCAAAAGAAATATTAGGTAAAAGTACAAAAATAGAACCTAAAGTAAATCCAATAATACAATAAAAAGTTTGTGCATAAAAATTATCTAACAAAAATTTAGTAAGTTTCATAAAAATAAAACAACCAATAAGTAAACCTATGAACATAGGAATTAAGACAGGTAAATAAATAGTAGATATACTTGACAAATATAAATTATAAACTCCAAATAACATTAAAATGATAGTACTACTTACACCTGGTACAATAATTCCTATAGACATAGCAAAACCAGAAAGCATAAAGTGTAAGTAACTAAAATTAGAAGTATCAGCAAAGCTAATATTTTTTTCTAAATAAACACTAATTATACCAATAAGAAAAGCTACAATGGTAAATAAAAAATAATGTTTTTTAGATGTATTTTTAGTATTGACTTCTTTAAATAGAGAAGGGATACAACCTAATATAAGTCCAATGAAAATAGATTTTGTTTGAACAGGAAAATTGTATAATAAATAATTTAGAATATTACTAAAAAGTAAAACCCCAATACCAACACCGATAAATAATGGAAATAAAAACTTAAAATTCCTTTTAATGTCTTTAAAGAAATTTAAAATGCTATCTAATAATTTTTCATAAATGCCAAAAATAACGCATAAAACACCACTACTAATACCGTGGAAGTATAGCACCGCAACCTAGAGCAATTCCTTTAAAAATGTTAGTAAAAAAATGCATAAAAAAACCTCCATCTAAGTAAATTTTGATTCAATAAAACTAGAGTATATCTTTAATAATACATATTAAAAAAATCTGACAAAAAGAACATCAGGTCAGGCACTTTTATATTTTTTAAAACATATAATTTTATTATGAGAATAAATGGAGGTGCCCCAATATGCTTGTTTCAGTTTGTATGTCAGGAATATTAGGATTTGTGGAATTTTTAAAATCTGCAGTATTTGTAGTTGGATATATTCAAGGAGGAAGTCTATTTCCAGAGCCGTTGACACAAGAAGAAGAAAGAAATTGTTTAGAACAGATGGCAAAAGGAGATGATGAAGCTAGAAATATTTTAATAGAAAGAAACTTAAGATTAGTTGCACATGTTGCAAAAAAATATAGTACAGCAAAAGTTGATCAAGATGATTTGATATCAATAGGAACAATAGGTCTGATAAAGGGAATAAACAGTTTTAGTATAGAAAAAGGAAGTAAATTATCTACATATGTATCAAGATGTATAGATAATGAAATTTTGATGCATTTAAGAGCAACCAAAAAACTAGGAGCAGAAGTATACTTAAATGAGCCAATAGGAAAAGATAAAGATGACAATGTTGTTACATTACAAGAAGTAATAGAAAATGATGAAAGAGCTATTGAAGATGAAGTAGATATAAAAATGAAAATAAAATTATTATATGAAAAAATGAAAGAAATTTTAAAAGATAGGGAAAAAACAATTCTAGAATTGAGATTTGGATTAGGAGGGCATAAACCCAAAACACAAAATGAAATAGCAAAATCTATGGGGATTTCACGTAGTTATGTTTCAAGGATAGAAACAAAAGCTATAAGTAAGTTAGCAAAAGAAATGACAGGGGGACGTTCCTTAAATCCCTAAAATTCGGGATAATGGGGACGGACCTTCCTAGCCACTGTAAACCCACTTAACCCATTTAACCCCATTATGTATCCTAAAATATATGATATGTTAAATAAATATAATAAAATGTGAAATTTCTGTAAAAAGACTTTTAAAAATAGAAAAAAATGGTATAATTATAAAAATATTAAAACCAAAAAAATTTACAACATATAGAAAAATTTTTCTGGATATCAAAAGATTAATTTTCTTATAACATAAAGTAGAAAGGAATTTCCATGACAAGAATAAAATTAAAGGATAGAATTCTCCCAAAATATACTAAAGGAGAAGAAATATTTAATATGACTTCACATATTGTAGGAGCTGTATTAGGTGTTGTTGCAACAACATTATGTATAGTTTTTGCAGCGATAAATGGTAATGTATATGGTGTGGTGAGTGGCTCTATATATGGGGTAACAATGATAATTTTATATACGATGTCAAGTATATACCATGGATTAAGCCCAACTAGATATTCAAAAAGAGTATTTCAAGTTTTAGACCATTGTTCAATATTTCTATTGATAGCAGGTTCATACACACCATTTGCATTGTGTACATTAAGAGAATATGATACCGCAACTGGTTGGGTAATATTTGGCGTTATATGGGCAATTGCAATTTTGGGAATAGTTTTAAATTCTATAGACATAAAAAGGTTTAAAAAATTTTCAATGCTGTGTTATCTAATGATGGGATGGTGTATTATAGTAAAAGCTAATTTATTACCTCAATTATTAGGTACAAGTGGATTTGTATTGCTATTATTAGGAGGAATAGCATATACAGTGGGAGCAGTGTTATATGGATTAGGTAAGAAAAGAAAATATATGCATTCAATATTCCATTTGTTTATATTATTAGGTAGTTTTTTACAATTTTTATGTATATTATTGTATGTAATGTAAAGAAAATTGAGTACAGTAGTTAGTGAAGATTTTTAGCTAATAGAAATTTTTTTTGAAACACCTATTAAATAAAAAAAGAGATACAAAGTATCTCTGCAAACACAAATCTTAATTAATTTTAGCATAAATTTATGACAAAAGCAAATTTAAAAATGTGCATTTAGAAGAGAATAATATATGAATAAATGAGATAGAATATAAAAAATAACAAAACTTATATAAAAATAGAAAAAATTAAATTTGTAAAAGGAATATTAATGTGCTAAAATATAAATAACTTAAAAATAGAAAACATGATTAAAATTAAATATTATCAAATTCCCTGCGTAGTGCGTATAGACAGAATTTTTAGAACCAACACACATTTAAGAGGGGTCGATCTCGTAAATATGGCGTGCAAGCTCACAGTATATAGTGAGAAGCCCATGAGTATTTAGGTAGGCACCCACCTGTTTTTAGGAGCAGGTCCTTAAAAATTCAAGACATCTGACGGCTAAGGCGGGGGATTTTTTTACATTCCAGAAAATTGCATTTTCTGGAATGTAAAAAAATTAAATGTAATAGTGAAAAGTGGAACGCTTTCTCCTCAGAAGCTTCACTATATTTCATAAATAGCTCTAGCATAAATTTTTGTAGCTAAAATCAAATTATCTATAGAAATTAATTCATCAGTTTTATGACACATATCTTCTTGGCCAGGTAAATTAGCTCCAAAAGATATACAATTTTCAAAAGCACGAGCATATGTTGCACCACCAATTGCAACAGGTTCTAAACTTGAGTTAGTTGCTTCGTTAAAAATATTGCATAATGTTTTTACTAAGTAAGAATCTTTAGGCACATACAAAGGTTCTTTTTTATCTTGTACAATTAATTCAATATTTTCATAAGAAGAAAGTTGGTTTTTGATAGTTTTCTCAATATCTGCAAGTTTTGTTTTTATAGGTACTCTTAGATTCATTCCTATTTTTAAAACATGATTGTTAAGTTCAAATTTTCCAACATTTAAAGTTAGTTTTCCAGACTCATCCTCACAAGCTATACCTAAATCTTGACCATCATATTGAATATTTATATATTTGTTAAAGAAGTCAAAAATAGGAATATTTATATTATATGTTTTGAAAATTTTATCTAAAGTTATAACAAGTCTAGAAATTGAATTAACACCTAAATCAGGATGAGCTGCATGTGCTTGAACTCCATGAGATGTTAATTTTATGCTATGTTCATCAATTTTGTAAATATCAATCTCATAATTGTGTTCAGAAATGATTTTCTTTAAATTATTAATAAATTCACTAGAAGATATATTTTTATTATTAATCTTTAAAACGCAACTACAAATTTTAGGAACAACATTTATAGCATTATTGTTGCAATCAATGTTTTCCAAAAGAATATCTTCTTTTTCAAATTGAGAGTAATCCATATTCAAATATGGTGAAATAATTCCTTTTTCGGCATATATGCAAGGGAAATCAGCATCAGGACTAAAACCAATAGTAGGCCATTCTTCATGTTCTTTATAATATTTAATACATTCCCAATTGTTTTCTTCATTTAATCCTAAAATTAGACGAACCCTTTTATTTATTTTGCAGTTATCCATAACAGTTTTCATAGCATACAAAGAAGCAACAACAGGACCCTTATCATCAATAGAACCTCTACCAAAAATTTTATTATCTGAAAGTGTTCCACTAAATGGTGGGAAAGTCCAATTATCTCCTTCAGGCACAACATCTAAATGTCCAATTATTCCAACAAGTTTATCTCCCTCACCAAATTCAATGTATCCGCAATAACCATCAATATTTTTAGTTCTAAATCCTAATTTTTTTCCTAAATCTAATATATATTCAAGAGATTTATTAGCATTTTCTCCAAAAGGATGTGATGGATTATCAGACTTTAAATAGACACTTGGAATTTGTATCAATTTTTGAGTTTCTGAAATTATTTCATCTTTTAAATTATTAATGTATTCATCAAACATATTATCAAGTCCTTTCCTTTTAATATATATATTCAATTATATAAATAGTTATACTATTTTGCAACACTAAATTGCCAAAGGGGACGGGCTATTTTGGCACACATTTTATAATAGATTTTAATTTTATAAAATGCCAAGTAAATAAAGTGTGCCAAAATAGCCCGTCCCCTTTGGCAATTACTTCGTCTCAAAAATGTAAAAAAGTATAGCAAAAAAAATATACATGTGATATATTAATAATAAATATATTATATAAGGAGGATAATAAATGAAAATTGACAATATACAAGAATTAGAAAAAAAGGCTGTTGAAGTAAGAAAAGGAATTATAGAGGCTGTATACTCAGGAAAATCAGGTCATCCAGGGGGCTCACTTTCAATAGCCGATATTTTGACTGTATTATATTTTAATGAAATGAATATTGATGAAAAAAATCCGAAATGGGAAGATAGAGATAGATTAGTTTTATCCAAAGGACATTGTTCACCAGCATTGTATAGCTGTTTGGCAAATAGAGGATTTTTTGAAGTTGAAAAATTAAAGACATTTAGAAATATAAATAGTAATTTACAAGGACATCCAGATATGAACAAAGTACCCGGTGTAGATATGACAACTGGTTCATTAGGACAAGGTTTATCATCTGCCAATGGTATGGCTATAGCTGGAAAAATGAATAATAAAAATTACAGAGTATATTGTATATTAGGTGATGGAGAAATAGAGGAAGGACAAATATGGGAAGCTGCTATGGCATCTAATAAATATAAATTGGATAATTTATGTGTGATTGTTGATAATAATAATTTACAAATAGATGGAACAATTGAAGAGGTTATGAGTTCATATCCAATAGATGAAAAATTTAGAAGTTTTGGATTTGAAATAATAAAAATAAATGGCCATGACATAGATGAGATATTAAAAGCTTTTGAGGTTGCTAGAAATGTAAAGGGAAAGCCAACTTGCATAATAGCAAAAACAATAAAAGGAAAAGGAATATCATATATGGAAAATCAAGCTGGGTGGCATGGTAAAGCTCCTAATGAAGAACAATATAATTTGGCAATGAAAGAATTAGGAATTGAAAAATAAGTATAAATTGTATGGTATCAAATTTTATTTTAAAGATATTTATACGTAAAAGGAAGGAAAGTGATACACATGAAAGATGAAAAGAAAGCAACACGTCAAAGTTATGGGGAAGCATTGTTAGAGTTAGGAAAGAAAAATAAAGATATTGTAGTTTTAGATGCAGATTTATCAGGAGCAACAAAAACAGAGTTATTTGCAAAAGAATTTCCAGATAGATTTTTAGATATGGGAATAGCTGAAAGCAATATGATGTCAACAGCAGCGGGGTTAGCAAGTTGTGGAAAAATACCATATGCAAGTACATTTGCAGTATTTGCAGCAGGGAGAGCATATGACCAAATACGAAATAGTATATGTTATCCAAATTTAAATGTAAAAATATGTGCAACACATGCAGGAATAACAGTAGGAGAAGATGGAGCAACACATCAAATGATAGAAGATATCTCATTAATGAGAACATTACCAAATATGACAGTTATATCAACATCAGATGATATACAAACAAAATGGGCAGTAGAAGAGATATCAAAAATAGAAGGACCAGTATATCTAAGATTGGCAAGGTTAGCGACACCAATAATATATGAAGAAAATCAAAAATTTGAAATAGGAAAAGCAATCCAAATAGGGGAAGGAACAGATGCAACAGTATTTGCTACAGGTGTGACAGTACAAGAAGCATTAAAAGCAAAAGAAGAGTTAGAGAAAAATGGGGTTAATATAAGGGTTGTAGACATACACACAATAAAACCAATAGACAAAGAAATGATTATAAAATGTGCAAAAGAGACTAAATTGCTAATAAGTATAGAAGACCATAATATTATAGGAGGATTAGGTTCAAGTATTGCAGAAGTTTTAACAGAAGAATATCCAAAAAAATTGATAAGATTAGGAATAAAAGATACTTTTGGAAAATCAGGCAAAGCAGAGGATTTAATGAAGTATTTTGGAATTACTGCTGAAAAAGTGTGCCAAGAGGGACGGGCTATTTTGGCACAAAAATTAAAATAAAAAAGAAACTAGATTATAAGGATTTAGTTTCTTTTATAATATGCGATAATAATTAAATTTTCTTTAAACAAAATGACAATATATTTTCAAGATTAGATGTATCTACTACAGATCTAATGCAAGCTGCTAGCATTTCTTTAGGATTGATATCTTGTAAATCTAGTAAATAGCCATTTTTAAAAGCTAATTGTCTTATGAATTCTCTTATAACACGTCCATTTCCTTCACGGAAAGGATGTAATACATTTAGTTCAGACATATAATATGCTAATCTTTTTATAAAAGTTTTAGTATCAAGATTTGCTAGATAATTTTCTTGTTTTAAATTATCTAGTAAATTTTTTAATTGTTCTTCGATATATTGCCATTCAGCAAAACTAAAATTATCTTTGGCGATATTTTCTGTTCTAAAAAGACCAGCAAAAGGATAAATATCTTCAAATAAAAATTTATGTATATTGATTAAATGATTAATATCAAAATTTCCTATATTATTATTTTGTCTTAGTTCAAATAATTTTACTAGTGTGATTTTTCTTTCTAGTTCTTCTAGTAATTTGCTATCTTTTATATTGAATTTGTTTTTTAGTACATTACTATCTGGATAGCAATAGATTGAGTTTCTGGCTTCATATAAGTCACTCATAGTATCATCCTTTCAAAAGTGTTGAGAACCAACTATTGTATTTATTAAATTGTTGTATTTTTAATATAATCAATCATTTCATTCATTGAAATTTCTTTGTTATAATATTTTTTTAGCAAATTAATATCTTCATTTGTCACAAACATATCTTCAATTGCTAAATCTTTTCTTAAATTAGCAATGTCAAATTCAAATTTTTCATCTTCAGACATATTGACCTCCTTAAATTAAACACAATAATATTATATCACAAAAACAAATAAAAAACTATAATTTTGTTAAAAAATCATATATTTTAAGATATTATGGGGTTAGCTGGGCCTGTAAATTGTAATAACTATGTCCTCAAAATGACAGAAAAGCCTACTATTGTTTTTATTAGATAAAAAGAAATGTGAATTTTGTGTAAATTTTTTAAAATGAAGAAAAAAGGAGAAAAATGATAGAAAAAGTAAAAAAACCAATAATTTCTATCATTTTTTTATTAAAAAACTATTGCAAAAAAGGAACTTTATTGTTATGATAAAAAAGAATATAATGTAATATGTAGAATAGTGTAAATGAGGAGATAATAATGATTGAATTTAGAAATGTTACAAAGACATATGAAACAGGAACAAAAGCTGTGAAAAATGCTAATTTTGTGGTAAATAAAGGTGAATTTGCATTTTTAGTAGGATCATCAGGAAGTGGAAAGTCAACATTGATAAAATTAATTCTAAAAGAAGAAGAACCAACATCAGGACATATCATAATAAATGGAAAAGATACAACATTTTTAAAACCTAATAGAGTTCCATATTTAAGAAGAAGTATGGGAGTTGTTTTTCAGGATTTCAGATTGTTACCAGATAAAACAGTATATGACAATGTAGCATATGCAATGTATATTGTAAGGGCTACACCTAGACATATAAGAAGACAGGTTCCAATGGTTCTTTCATTAGTAGGTTTAAGTGGAAAAGCGAAGATGTATCCAAATGAATTGTCAGGAGGAGAGCAACAAAGAGTAGCTTTAGCAAGAGCATTAGTTAATAATCCATCAATGTTAATAGCTGATGAACCAACAGGAAATTTAGATCCAGATACAGCATGGGATATAATGAATTTATTAAATGAAATAAATATGAGAGGAACAACAGTTGTTGTTGCAACACATGCTAAGGATATAGTTGACAAAATGAAAAAAAGAGTTATACAGATAAATAAAGGCGAAATAGTTAGAGATGATAAAAAAGGTGGGTATGATAGTGAAATATAACATATTTGGATATTTAATAGGTGAAGGATTTAGTAATGTATTTAAAAATAAAAAGTCAACTGGTGCTTCTCTTATGATAATGTGTGCAACTATGATAATTTTTGGAATCTTTTTGATTTTAGGTGAAAATATAAATCATATAGTACAAGAAGTAGAATCAATCCAAGGTTTAGAAGTTTTTATTAAAGATGAAGCGACAGATGAGCAGGTAAAGAAATTAGAAGAAGATATAAGAGCAATGGATGGAGTTAGTACAGTTACATATAAATCAAAAGAACAAGCGCTTGAACAAATGAAAGAAAGATTTGAGGATAAACAATATTTATTAGAAGGATATGAAGAAAATAACATATTTCCAGCTTCTTATATTGTTAATTTATCAGATTTGGAAAAAAGTCAAGAAATAAAAGCTAAAATAAAGACTTTAGAAGGAGTTAAAAGAGTTCAAAGTAAAGATGAAACAGTAACAACATTGGTAAATTTAGCAAATGGAATTAAAGTTGTAACAGGAGTAATACTTATATTATTAGTTATAATATCAATATTCATAATTTCAAATACTATAAAACTTACAGTACATGCAAGAAGAAAAGAAATTTCAATTATGAAATATGTAGGGGCAACTAATGGTTTTATAAGATGGCCATTTATAGTTGAAGGTATGATTATAGGTGTATTAGCAAGTATTATATCAATTGTTATAGTAGGAATTTCATATAGTTACATAGCAGAAAGTCTTGTTAATTCTGAGTTCTTACAAACTATAAATATGAGTCTAGTAAGCTTTGGCGATATGTTTAATTCTATAATATTTGTATATATGTTATTAGGTATAGGAATAGGAGCTTTAGGAAGTATAATTTCAATGAGAAAATATTTAAAAGTATAAAGGAGAAAACATGCGTAAAATTTTATGTGTTGTTTTAGCTTTTGTAATTTGTAGTTTTACTTTATTTTCAGCAGTAAGAGCAGAAGAAATTGATGATTTACAAACTAGGCAACAAGAATTGCAAAATCAATTAGATGATGCAAATGGAGAACTAGAAGGAGTACAAAGTGATTTATCAGAAAACTTGCAACAAGTACAAAAGCTAGATGAAAAAATAAGCAGTTCGCAAACTGAATTAGATGAATTAAATAATAAAATAATTGAATTGCAAAATACGATTGATGAAGTTGAAGGAAAACTGGCAGTTGCAGAAGAAAAATATTATAAGCAAAAAGATATAGCAGAACAAAGATTAGTTGCAATATATGAAGAAGGAGAAACACAATATTTAGATGTTGTATTATCATCTAAAAGTATTTCAGATTTTTTATCAAATTATTTCTTAGTAACTGAACTTGCAACATATGATGCAGAGATATTAGAAGATTTAGAAAAGCAAAAAAATGAAATAGAGACAAACAAAAAGAAATTAGATTCTTCGAAAGAAGAATTAGCAACAATAAAAGCAAATCAAACTAAAACAGCAACAATATTAAAAAACACCAAAACAGTAAGAGAGAATTTTATTGCCAAGCTAACAGAAGAAGAAAAAAAGATACAAGCAGATATAGAAGAATATACAAGAAGATTTGAAGAAGTAAATGCAGAAATTTTGCAATTAGCATTACAAGGAATAGATACAAAATATATAGGAGGAGTGTTGGCATGGCCAGTTCCAGGATATACCAGAATTACTTCGGAGTATGGAATGAGAACACATCCTATAACAGGAGTATATAAATTACACACTGGTGTTGATATTAGTGCTCCAATGGGGGCAAACTTTATAGCAGCAAATGATGGAATAGTAACTAAAGCGGGAATGAATAGTGCATATGGAAATATGGTTATAATTGACCATGGTGGAGGAATTTCTACATTATATGCACATGGATCAGAAATATTAGTACAAGTAGGACAAACTGTAAAAAAAGGAGATGCAGTATTAAAGGTTGGTTCAACAGGTTATTCAACAGGACCACATGCACATTTTGAAGTTAGAATAAATGGGGTTGTGACAGACCCAATGCCATATATAACAAATGGATTGGTGCCAGAATCTCAAAATCAAGATACATCAAATGAAAACACAAGTACATCAGAGGAAAATACAAATGCAGAGCAAAATAATGTAGTTCAATAGATTATTTAAAGTTACTGTAGAAAAAAATGGAGGTTTTTATGAAAGAAATCAGTCTCAAAATATTTGTAGCAATAGTTATAGCAATTATGTTAGGATTACAAACTAGTTTATCATATGCAGTTTCACAGGAAGATATAGACTCTATAGATAGTCAAATAGAAGAGAAAAAAGAAGAATTAAACAATATACAAACGGAAAAATCAGAGACTATGAAACAAGTAGAAGAATTAAATACTAAAATAAGTGATTACCAAGCACAAATAGATGAAATAGATGTAAAAATAAATGATTTAAATAATAAAATACAAGAATCAGAAATAAGAATACAAGAAGCACAGGATAACTATGATAAACAAGAAGAGTTATTAGAAGCAAGATTAGTGGCAAATTACGAAGCAGGTGAAACGTCATTTTTAGATGTATTATTATCTTCTGATAGTATTACTGATTTGATTTCAAATTATTATCTAGTAACAGAAATAGCAACAAATGATGCAGAACTTTTAGA
>CAMMNR010000049.1 GCA_946498265.1 uncultured Clostridium sp.
TATAATATATCTGCTCTATCATATATTGATACTTTTTCCCATTTTTTTTGTTCTATCATAGCTACTTTTACAGCTTCGTCAACATCTTCATCAGTAACATTTGGTACTGTGTCTATAAGCTCTTGAGTTGCTGGATTAACAACTTCAATTGTTGCTCCATTAGAAGCATCTTTCCATTCATATCCTATTAAATTTTTCATACTTGCTCCCTCCTTATTATTTACGGCTTTACAAACCATTAATTCTCCTTCAGTATATTTTTCTATGCTACATTCGTATTTTTGACTTTGGTTTTGTGGTTTTTCCCCTGCTCTTCATTTTCCAAATGCTGTAAATGATAGCATTAAACCTCCTGTTGTATTTGCTCCATGATCTCTAACACCATATTCTCCAAATGTGAATACTGCTATAAATGGTTTTCCGTGAGCTTCCTTTTTCAATTGTTTTGAAACTTCGTCTATTCTGTCACCTATTCCTAATCTTCTTCCTCCGCAATGAACTAATAGATATGCTCCAACTTCTCCATTCATATCATCATTTAATTCTTTCATTGTATTTCCTGTTGAGTTTATTAATTCATCAACTGTTGCTTCCATTTGAATTACTGCTGTATTTACTGCAAGATTTGCACCTATATTCATTGATTTATCTTTATTTCCATACATAGGGTGACGAATTGCAACTAAATCTCCTAATCTATCTTTTACTCCTAAAGGTTTTGTTATTGTTGTTACTAATAAATTGTCTGCATCCAAATCTTTTAATTTTGCTCCAGTCCATTCAGCATATTTTTTAATTGCTGGTTCTCCATCAATTTCAACTAGAGTTCTTTTACCTGCAATTTTTGTAATAACTCCTGAATTTGTTGTTTCATTATATGCACCTGTAAATACATTTTCCATTTCTTTATCTGTATAGAAAAATGCTACTGCTGCACCATCACTAAATACTGTATCTCCTGTATAAATACTCCATTTTCCTTCTACAGTATTATCTGCAGCACTTCCACCGAATATTGGAACTCTACCAATTACATCTTCAATACCTTTGATGTAATCTTCTTCCTCTGCTGGTGATGCTACCATATAAAAATATGCTGGTGCACAATCTTTTCCCGCATTTTTCATAGCTTCTTTTGCTAACATTCTACCTGTTTCTCTTGCTGAACCTTTTTTTGCTGAACCTGCAACTCCGACTTCTAATTCTGGATCTCCTAAAGCTAAAATACCTGTAAATCCATGTTCTCCTGAAATAAATCCATCTGGTGTAATAATTCCTGCACTAGATGTACATCCAATAATTGGTGCTGTTCCTAATTCTGATTTTGCACCTTCTAAAACTTTTTTTACATCACAATCTACTGATGTATATAAAAATGCTACTTTTGTTTGAATTAAATCAACTACAGCTTTTTTTGCTGTTTCCTTTCCTTGTGTATAACTATCTTCGTTTGTACTCCATCCTACGTTTGCTTTTAACATAATTACTCCTCCTTCGTAATTTTTATTCTATCCAGATTATACCAATAATATGTTTTTTGTACAATATTTTTCACGAAAATGTCATAAAGTTGTAATATTCGAAAGGGGACGTTCCTTTGTTCCCTAATTTTAGGGATTTAAGGAACGTCCCCTATACCTCTGTTTACAAATCTGTTTTGACCGTTTTTTAGTTCTTTTAATAATTTGTCTGTTACCTGATAAGCATAGTCATACTGTTCTTTGTCTATTATTCCTTCTTTTAAAGCATTTTCTAAATCTGTTCTGTCATCCAAATGTATATATGTAGATGATTTTGTAGCTGGTTCTTGATAATATATAATATCTAAAAATAAATCATTATAATATGGTATTCCATCTACAATCTTGTTTTTTCCATATGTTATATCAAAATAATATTCTAGTATTTCTTTTTTGTCATTTACATGTGCTCTGACATTGTAACTTTCATCTAATGGGGTATATTCTATTATTGTGTAATTTTTATCTAATTTTTTTACTAGTTCTCCATTGATATATATATAATATGGTTGTTCTAAGTCTTTTACTTCTTTTAATGTTAAATATGCATTTAACTCATCTAGTTTTTTTATGCTTACATTTAAATTCGTAACCTCTCTTACTTGTTTCTTTCGTACATCTACCCATCTATTTAGTTCTTTCATAATTTTATCCTCCTTTATTAAATAATTAATCCAAAATATTTCTTGCATCTTACTAATCTTTATATTTTCAATCAATTACCTTTCTCCACATATGTTTTCACTTACTAAAGTTTTTCTTGACGTAGTTTTATCATAGTAGTTTTTTAAAAACATTATATTATCCATATTGTATAATGTCCTTTGATATAAAAATTTTGCTGTGTCTTTATCTATCTTATTTAGATTACCATAATATTGTTGTATCGTTTTTATTATTTTCATTATTTCTTCTACAGTTTTATCTATATCATCATTTATTACTAACCATTTACATACATCTTTCATATTTTTTAATTGATTTCTATTTCTGTCCATTCTTGTAGAATCTCTGTTTTTCATTTGAGCTGATAATATTTCCTCGTTTGGTGGTATTATATAAATAAATATTGAATTTTTATATGTATCTTTAAATTCTTTCGCTCCTTTTGCACCCATGTCTAGTAAAACCACTTTATCTCTAAATTTTTGAGATTTCATATTTATTTTTGGTGCTCCATAATATTCTCCATTTACTTTTGAACATGCTATTAAATTTTTTGAATTGTATAATTGCTCATATTGCTGTTTTGTTATAAAGTTGTATTGTTCTCCTTTTTTCTCTCCTGGTCTAGGTTCTCTTGTCGTATATGTTGATATCCTACAACATTCTTGTGGATATTTATTTAATATTTTATTTATTATTGTACTTTTTCCTCCACCACTTGGGCCAATAATTCCTACTAATAAATTATTAATTATTACCATCCCTTTCAGTAATAAATCTCAAATTAGTTTAAATATTATTATTATTCAATTAATTTTATAATGTAAATAATGATTCTTCAAATTTAAGCTTTTATTTCCGTAAAATTTGTTTATATAATAGTCTTTAAAATAATAGTTTTTCTTATAACAGTTTTTTTCTTATAATATAATAATTTCTTCTTATAATAGATTTTCTATGAAATCTTTATTAGATAAAAGGTTCTTTAACAGATACCTTTTTTTATTAATAATAAATAATGCCAAAAACTTTTGAATTCTGTTCCTACTTGTTTAAAATCTTGTACCTGTGATATGTATTCTATGCTAAAATTTTTAAATAGTTCTGGTATAATTTCCATATCTGCATAAAAATGAGGAACTCCCTTTTCTGGACCTTCGTCCATTCTTATTGCTGTATTTTTATCTATTTTAGGATTATTTTTATCTTTATATGTACTTGCATTTTTTGAACCTAGTGTTAGAAAACATTCTCCATTTTCTTTTAGTAGTTTAAAAATTTTATTTATTATTTTTTTCATCCCTTCTGTGTCTGTATGTGATATTACATTTCTGCATAATATACAATCAAAACTATTATCTTGATATGGTATATCTAACATATCACAATTTACAATGCTTTCTATTTTTATATTCTCTTTTTGTGCCCATTTTTTTGTTTCTTCTATTGCATCTTTTGATAAGTCTATGCTACTGACACTAAATCCTTTTTTAGCAAAGAATATAGTATGTCTTCCTAATCCACAACCTATATCCAAAAACTGCTTTTTCTTCTGCCTTGTCCATCTGTCTGCTAAATAATATGCTTCCATAGATGGCTCTCTCCAAATATTTTTTTCGTCTTCATTATCTACTTTTTTCCAATCCCATGGTTTTGATTCTATCATAGGTCTCAATCCTCTCTTTTATAAAAAACTTATTATCTCATTATTTCTAAATGCTATATTATTATATCCAAATTCTATTGTGAAATTAAAAATTCATCTTCTCTTTTTAAGAGTTTGTCAGCTTTTATGTTTTTCTTTGTTAAGTGCCTTAAAAATGAGACCTCTTCTTGCCAATATGTTCCTTCTAATTTTATAAAATGCTCATTTATTTGAAATTTGCTGTCTTTTTTATCTATTTTTGCTAAAGCTTCTTCAAAGTCATGTCTTGTAATTTGCTTTTCACTTTCTTGTTTACAAATATTATAATTTGGACATTCTTTACTACAAAATCCAATTTTACTATTCCCAATACATATAGGATAGCTTACACATGTAGGTTTACAATAATATATTCTTGCACTATGTCCATTATAATCTGGCCTTTTTAATATATAACTAATTCCACATGATGTTTTTTTGAATACTGGGTAATTTTCATCTAGACTTTTAAAAACATTTAAGATTTTATTATATGTTTCTGGTAATAAGACTTTGTGGTCTGGATCATATTTATCAGGAATTTCTATATTTAAATCTGTTAATACTTTTTTTAAATGTGAATTTATTCTAATTCCTGATATTATACTCGCGCCACAATATTTTAACACAATATTTGCTACTTTTGCAATAGTTTTTACATCTGTATTTAAACCTTCTATGACTGGTCTATAATAATTTATCAAATTTATATTTTTTAGCTTAGATAACTTTTCCATTGTTTGTATTTGTAGTTTTTCACTTCTATTTTCCAATTTTTCCGAAAGTCCTGAAAATGTGTATAAAATAATAAGTTTTAAATTTATTTGTGAAAGTATTTGTGCTTGTCTATCATTAACATATCCTTTTGTGATTACTAAAACTGGATTTTCCATTTGTTTTTCTTCCATTATTTTTAATATTTTTATTGTACTTTCAAAAACTTCTTTGTTTAAAAATGGGTCTGTTTGATTATTAACTGAAATAGGTATTTCTTTTGTGTATAACTTAAATTTTAATAAATCTTCTACTAGTTTTTCTTCATCACTAATTTTTTTTACACATTCTCTTTCTCCTAGAACACTAAGTATGCAATATTTGCATCCTATTGTACATCCATCATATGATGAAATTGAAATAGATGATTTTAAATAATTAATCATTGGCAATTTTCTCCCTATAAAAAAATTTCTTTGAGGAGTTATAGGGAATTTGGGGACGGGGCTTAAAATCCCTATAGCTAAAAAATGTTAAATACATTTTATTAATTTTTAATAACTATAGGGATTTTAAGCCCCGTCCCCAAATTCCCTATAACTTCTCAAAGAAATTTTATTCAGGAATTTTCATAATATTACTTAATCACCTAAATTTATTCCAATATCTCTTGCTGTTTTTACTAAATCATTATCCATTGTTACTTTTCTTATGTTACTTTCTTCTGTATTCCCAGATACTGCACCAATTCTTGTATTTTTACCTACAACATCTTCTAATGTTGCATAATCTAACTTACCATCTTTTATAACTGCTAGTGTTCCAAATTTTCCTTCTAAAGCTAATTCCATAGCTTTTGTTCCATATTTAGTTGATAAAACTCTATCAAATGCAGTTGGTGTTCCTCCTCTTTGCATATATCCTAAAGTTGTATTTCTTGCTTCTAAACCTGTTAATTTTTCTAATTGTGTTGCTACTACTTGTCCAACTCCTCCTAGCTTTGTATTATCAACACCCTCTCCATTATTTCTTTTTCCCATAATTGTAATTTCTCCACCTTTAGGTTTTGCACCTTCTGCTACTACAACTATGCTGAAATTTTTTCCTCTTTTCTTTCTATTTTCGATTTTTTCTGCTACTCTATTTATATCATATGGAATTTCTGGAATTAATGCTACGTCAGCTCCACCTGCTATTGCTGATTCTAGTGCTATCCATCCTGCATATCTTCCCATAACTTCTAATACCATTATTCTATGATGAGTAGCTCCTGTTGTATGAAGCCTATCTAGTGCTTCCATTGCAACAGATACAGCTGTATTATATCCAAATGTTATTTCTGTACATGCAACATCATTATCTATTGTTTTTGGAACTCCTATTATATTCACACCTTTTGTATATAAATCTCTTGCAGATTTTTGTGTTCCGTCTCCACCTAATGTAAATATACAATCAAATCCAAAATCTTTTATATTTTTTATTGCTTCATCTGATAAATCTTTATATTCTATACTTCCATCCGTATTTTTTACTTTATAATTAAATAAATTTGAATTTGTAGAAGAACCAATTATAGAACCACCTCTTGGCAATATTCCTATTGCTTCTCCGTCAGCTGCTGTTGATAATAATTCAAAATCTTTTTTTATCAATCCATTATATCCATCAATGATTCCATAACATTCTACTCCGTTATTTTCTGCTGTTTTTACTATTGCTCTTATTACTGCATTAAATCCTGATACATCTCCTCCATTTGCTAATATTCCTACTTTTTTTAACATTTATATTCCTCCTTTTGGTTTTCTTTTTTTCTTATTATATCAATTTTATTATTTTTTACAACAATTTTTTGAAAAAATATTATAATTGCTTGATTATATTTGAAACAAAAAGATATTTTTTATTAAAAAATTACACAGCCATTTTCGTGTAATTTTATTTTTTGTTTTTTTCTTTTTATCAACTGTATTAAACATGTCTTAAAGTGTCAATATTATTTTACTTACTTTTATGAAATAATTATTATAGTTAGAAATATAGGAGATTTTGCAAAAAAGATTTTTTCGACTATATGATTAGCATTACATCATCTAAAAAGGATTGATAATTACTATGATTAAAGAAAAAAGAATTGCCAAAAAATATACTCAGGAAAAAATGTCTGAAATCTTGGGTATAAGTTTAAGGCAATATATTAGAAGTATTACCAAAAATATTGCTTAAATTATGTAGCAACATTTTTAGTAGAAATATGTATATTTTCAATTGCAGCTTTCATTTCTCTCGAAATGATATTTTGAATTTGTGCAACTTCTTCTTGTTTTAATTCTTCTGCTTCAATAATTACACTTATACTATCTCCATTTACAAATACAACATTATTTTCAAATCCTTTTGTTGATATCAAGTTTTCACAAATCATTATACTATTTTTTGTTTCATTTATTTTTGTTATTTCTTGTGTAGCTGTTTGTTTTTGTGTTTCTAAAGAATTACTGCTATTTAATACATTTTCATATGTTTCTATCATTTGTGAATACATTGTATCTCTTTCTAGTTTTGATTTTACAAAATAATCATTACCATTTTGATTAGTGCTACTTGTATCTACAGTTGTTTCGTTTGTTGTAGAATTGGTATTGTTGGTATTATTAGCATTTTCTGTTACATTTGTAGTATTTTCATTCGTAGTTGTATTTGCTATTTCATTTGTGTTATTTTCCTGTGTATTTGTATTTTCTGATACCACATCATTACTACTTACTAATTGAGCATCTCCAATATCTGCTAATTGTGTATCATCACCAGATTCCATTTGCATGCTTGTTTCTAAATCTGCATTTTTTGTGTTTGTTGTATAATTTAGATATCCTGCTGTAACTAACATTAAAGCTAAAATATAAATAATAACTTGATTCTTTTTTAATATTTTTTTCATAGGCTTTCTCCTCACAATATATTTAATTCATCTCAAAAACTTGAATTTTATGTGTAGCAAGTCCTGTTACTGCTTCAACAGCTTGAATAATACTTGTTTTTACAGCTGCATCACTTGCTCCTTTGGCTGTAACTATTGCACCTTCGACTTTTGGCTGAACTACTTTTTGAGTTATTGGTGTTTTTTCACCATTATCTTCTTGATATATTATTTCTTTTTGTACATCTGTTTCTTGAATTTTTCTTGTTCCACCTGATGTATCATTTTCTTCTGTATTGCTAACTTTAGAGTTTTCGTTATACATAGGTACTATTTCATTTGATTCAGAATAATTTATAAAAACCTGTACTTCTCCTACTCCTTTTATTTTAGCGAGTATTTCTTCTAAATTTTCTTTCAAATTACTAGTGTTATCTATTTTTTCTATATCACTATTTATATTGGTCATATTAACATTATCTGATGCTAATTGTTTTGTGCTAGTGTTATTAGGATTTTCGCTGCTATTACTATCTCCATTCCATATTATATTAATTGCTACTATTGTTATTATGAGTATTACTAAAAATACGACCAGATTTTCAATTTTCCTTTTGTTGTTTCCTTCCTGCTCTTCCCCTTCTTTGTTAAACATTTTTTTTAATTTATCTCCAAACATTTTTCATTCACCCCATATTCTTCTATTAAAAATTTTTTTATGTTTTGAATGTCTGCATTTGTAACTTTTTTTTCTGTCGATTTTATTGTATTTTCATTATTATTTGTTGTTTCATTGTCATTTTCGTTTTCTATTTCTGTGTTTATTGGCTTTATTTTTTGTACTTCTACAACTATTTTATCTTCTATTGTATTATTTTGTTCATTTGTTTCATCTTGTGAATTTGCTTCTTTTTTTACATTTAATTTTATTTTTGTTATTTGTGTTTCTTCCTCTTCATTACCTATTTTAGCTTCTACTTTACATTCTGTTACTTCATATCCTTTTTCTTGCATTTTGCTTGTTATATCTTTTTCTAATTCATCTGTGTATAATTGCACTATTCTTTTATCCATTGAAGTTTGGTCTATTGCCGTTGTTTCTGTTGTTTTATAACTTTCTAAATCTATATTTCCTATATCTAATATTTCTTTATTTTTTACAAAAGGTGATATTATACTAAATAATATGTATATTCCCATTATCATTCTTATATATTTTTTAATTTTATTATTTGGTAATAACATTTCTAAAATAGACACTATAACTATTGCTAGTCCTAAACTTTTTGCCCATGAACTTAAAAATTCTACCATTTTTCTCTCCTTACCTATACATCATTCCTGTATTTGAAATTTTTAACACTAGAGCTGTTCCAATTATTAACAATACAGAAAGTGAGCATAATATTGCAAGAAAAATTTTAAATACATCTCCTATTTGTTCTAGTAAATCAACTATTTTACCATCTGCTATTGGTTCTGTGATAGCTGCTAAAATTTTATATGCTATAGTGAGTATAGTAAGTTTTAATATTGGTACAATACATATGCCTACAACAATAATCACTCCAACAAATCCTACTGCATTTTTTAGTATTATTCCACATCCTAGAACTGTATCTACTGCATCTCCTAATATTTTTCCTACTACTGGTACAGCTGAACTTACTACTGCTTTTGTGGTCTTAGCTGTTATTCCATCAACACTACTTGATAATGTTCCTTCTAATGATACTACTGCTACAAATACTGTTAATATAATTCCTAAAAACCAAACAATTCCAGACTTTAAGAATTTTGCAATTTTACCTATTTGAACCTTATCAGATATTTTTGAAATTATTATTAAGCTTACAACCACTAAAACTAATGGTATTAATATTGTTTGTATTATGTTTCCTATAAAATTTATTAAAAATAATGTTATTGGTTCTAATATCGTGGTCGTTGTTATGCTTCCTGTATATATCATCAAAGTCATCAGTAATGGAACTAAAATATTCATAAATCCGACTAGATTATTACTAGTGTCTTGTACAATTTTTACTATATCTGAAAAATTACTCATTATTATTGTGATTATTAATATATATTGAACATAATATATAAGTTTAGATATGTTATCATTTTCTAAGCCATCACTTACAGATTTTAGTATACTATGTATGATTATAATTGCTAATATTCTTGCTATCGCTCCTAATGCTGACATAAATTCTTTTCCAAATAAACTTAAAATTTTAGCTAAAAAACTCTCATTATTGATTTCTCCTTTTAATGCATCTTGTAAAATTCTATTGATATCTATGTCTTCAAAAAACTCTCCTGTATATTGTTCTGATTCTTGTATAAAATCATTAATTCCAAATTCTTCTTGTTGCTCTGCTAAAGTTTGATTTTGACTATCATTTTCATTCGTATTTGCGTATATATTCTGAATTGGAAAATTTATTAGAATTATAGTTATAAATAAACAAACTATTTTTTTCATTAGTAACTCCTTTTTATGGTAAAATTTTTAATACTATTTCTAATAATGCTGATATTATTGGAATAGACATAGCTATAATTATTATTTTACTACCTATTTCTACTTTACTTGCAATCGCTGCTTCTCCTGCATCTCTACAGATACTTACTGCAAATTCTGCTAAAAATGCTATACCTGTAATTTTTAGTAATAATGTAAGAAATTCTGTATTTATTGATGCTTTACTTGCTATAGAATTTAATAATTGTATTATGTCTGTTAATTTGTCTGTTACTAATAATATAATTAAAATACCTGTTAAGATACTTATGTAAATAGCAAATTCTGGTCTATATTGTTTCAAAATGATAATTATTATTAGGGCAATCAGAGCAATACCAATAATTTTTATAATATCCATTTTGTTTGCTCCCTTCCTAGAGTATTTTTTGCTGTTATTTGATTTTTTATTTTGTCATAAAGTTTTGATTTTATTTTAAAGATTAAATATTGTCCTTACTGTATCAAATAATCCACTTATTTCTTTTATTACCATTGTTAGTACTATTACTAACCCTGCTAACGTAGTCATCATTGCTTGGTCTTCTCTCCCTGCTCTTACTAATACTTGATGTAAAACTGCAACTAGGATTCCTATTGCCGCTATTTTGAATAATAAATTTATATCCATAAAACTCTCTCCTTTGTAACTAGCTTTATATTAAAATTATTACAATAACTAATCCTATTGTTGTCCCAAGCCTACTATATAATTTTTCATTTTTTACTTTTTCTTCTCCGTGCTTCTTTTATTTGTGTATCTAAAAAATTTTGTGTTATCTCTATTTGACTAACTTGTCCCTCTACATCAGTTTGTCCTAATAATTTAGATAAACTTTTTAATATATTTATATCTTCTTTTTTTAAATTTGTTTTATTCTCTCTTACTATTTCATCCAAAGATTCTTCCCATGCAATAGTTGCTGTTGTATCATTCATTTTTTGTTTTGCTCTTGAGAAGATTATTCCTATATTTTTATTTGCAAGTCGGAGGCCAAGCGGTCTTAGGAAGACAAATAAGGCAGTCAACTCC
>CAMMNR010000050.1 GCA_946498265.1 uncultured Clostridium sp.
TGATTTTATCTATACAAATGCATCTGCATTTGCATATAATTTAGTAAAGTCAAAGTCAGTATAATCTCGCTGTTCAAAGTTAGCCTTGTTATTCTTTTTCCTAAGTGCTCCCTTATTATAATTATTTTTATTTTTTATATTATTTATTATATCTTCGTTATTTTCACCTATAGGGTGTAGTTGTTTTTGACTATCTAAATAGTTATTTTCACCTATACCCTCTAGGTATTTTTCACTATACCCATTTAACTTTTCTTTATTAGGAATAATCTGCCTACTTTCTACTTCTTTACTTTCTGTTCTAAATTTTAATTTAACTTCTATATATCCCTTTTTCTTTAATGAACTTACTATTTTTGAAACTCTGTCGGAGGTTACATTTACAATACTTGCTATATATTTATTACTTGCAAAGCAACTTCCTGTTTCATCACTTAAATATGAAATCATTGATAATACAATTTTTTCTTTGTCAGATAATTCTTCATTCAATAAAATATTTAATGGTATCCATAGCCCTTTCAATTTGCTCATATAACTCTCCTTTCTTTTCTTTCTAATTCGCTCCACAATCGATTTTGTGACTTTTTTATTTACTTTTAATATAATTTTAAGGTCAAAAAAATAAACCATAAGATTTTGTTTCTTAAGGTTTATTTAATATGTGAAACATTTTTCTATATACTCATGTAACATTTCTCTTTAATAAATTTCTTTATCTCTTTTTCATCTCTTCCCTCATAATAAGGAATAAGTAAATCCTTAAATTCTTCTGTTAATTCTGCTGGAATTGCTATTATTCCTTTTCCTTTTGAAATCAAATAATGATTACTATAAATTACTGCTGTTCTTTTATTTCCATCTATAAATACTTGTTTTTTCATTGTATATAATAAAAGTTCGATTGCTCTGTCTATATCATCCAGTTCCTTACTAAAAATTTTTTCTAATTCTTCTTTTATTACACTTTCAATAGGCAAATCTGGTTTCCATGTTGTTCCACCTATTGTTACTGGTGTGTTTCTTACTTTACCTGCTGTATAATAAAATCCTTCTTCTACCATTTTGTTTATTTCGCATAATAAAGCAAAATTTGTATCACTTAAAATAACATTTTTATTTAATATGAATTCCCAAGCATGTTTTAAATTTACTATTTTTAGTATATCTTCAGATGTCATATTATTTACTTTTCCACCTTCAATAATACTTTCTGTATCTGCAAATGTAGTTGCAACACCTTCTAATATAGCTTGTTTATAGATTGTATCTACTAAATGTCTTTTAGCAAAGTCTATATTTTGTTCTACTTTTTCTGATAATTCTTCTTCTGTATAATTTAATTGTTTTAGTTTTTTTGTTATTTCTCTTATTTGTTTTTTTAATTGTTTTGCTTTAATACTATTGTTTAGTATTAAATTATATAATTCATCTGAATATTCTCCAACATATTTTGTTAAAGCTACTCCATCTTCTCTATAATGTACATATATATATTTATTTGAATTATTTTCTCTTATTTCTACTGATCCATATGCAAGTGTTTGTAATTTATGTTCCAAAACTTGTTTATTTTGTAAAAGATTCATAATTTCAATTTTTTCTTCCATGATTTTCCTCCTTATAAATGTGAAACTTTTTTGCTTAATTTATTTGATTTTGTTTCACATTTATATTATACCATAAATTTTTAAAAATGTGAAACTTTTTTTGTGTTTTCCTTTGAATTTGTTTCACATTTTTAAAAAAATCTATGTTTTTTAATTTTTTTCACCGATTTTGTATCAATAAGGTGTGTTTTTTATACTTTTGATACAAAATCAATAACAATATGTATTTTTAAGAGTATCAATATTTTTCAAAAACTGGTGCTAACAACAACACTCATGAGTATATTGTCCTCCATTTTCTCTAACTCCTGGTAGATATGCTTTTATATATCCTGGTTCTAAGTTTCCTTTTTCAAAAGGTGGATCTAATAGTTTTATTATTCCATTTTCTTTATCTATTAGATGATTTTCTAGACTTTCCATTGATATATATTTTTTGTCATTATCACCTGCATTTGATATTATGCTCCAACTTTGAGCTATACTGTCTATTCTGCATTCATCATTATGCATGCTTCCTAGTATATTGCCATCATCCATATATGCTCTTTTATACCATCTTCCATCCCATCCATTTGTATTTAGTGCTTTTTTTAGATTTATTTTTATTTCTTCATATTTTTCTACTCTATCTAAATCACCTTTATTTTCACATATTTTAGTAAACCTATCTAAAATATTATACAAGAAAAATCCAAGCCATATGCTTTCCCCTTTTCCTTTGTTTCCAACTGTACTAAACCCATCATTCCAATCTCCTGAGCCTATTTTTGGTAACCCATTTTCTCCAAAATTTAAACTTTTTTCTATTGCTTTTATACAGTGTTCATATATTGTTCCTTTTTCCTCTGAACTTAGATATTTATCATATCTTTCGTCTACATTTTGTTTTAATATTTCTCCTTTTAAATATGGTGTTTCTATATCTAATATAGTTTCATCACCTGTGAAATCAATATATTCTAGTGTTAAATATGGTAACCATAATAAGTCATCTGAAAATCTTGTTCTTATTCCACGATTGTTTTCATCATGCCACCAGTGCTCTACGTCTCCTTCTATAAATTGATGTTTACTGTGTTTTATAATTTGATTTCTCATTATTTCAGGATTTATATATTTTAGTGCTAATGTATCTTGTAATTGATCTCTAAATCCATATGCTCCTCCTGATTGATAATATCCACTTCTTCCTAGCAATCTACTTTCTAAAGTTTGATACAATACCCATCCATTTAATAAAATATTTGTAGATTCTAATGGTGTATATACCTGTAGTTTATTTAAAGTTTCTTTCCAATAATTTTTTATTTTTTGCAATTCTTGTCTACAATTTTGAACTTTACTATATTTATATGCAATATTTTTACAATCTATAATATGCTCCTCTGCTCCTAATATTATTGAGATTTCTTTGTTTGAAAAACTTTCAATTTCTACTTCTATTTCACAAGCTATACATGATTTTTTTCCTAATGAATCATTATTATTTAATGATAGTTTTTTTATTCCATCTGGATTTGATAATCCTCCATCACCTAAAAAGAATTTTTTATCTCCAGTATAACTTTGAATTTTTTGACTGCTTGAGACATATATATACATTTTTTGTTCATCATTTAAATATAAATTTTTAGCACATATTATATTATTGTTAGAATTGAAATTTAAGCTAATATTTGTATCTGTATTTATTTCGTCCTCTCCTATTACTGGTTTTATATAGTAATATATTTTTAATTTTTTACGATTTGGTGTATTATTTTTTAAGTTTAATATACCTATTTTTGCACTATCTTCTTTAGGAACAAAAATTTCTAATTCTTGCTCTATCCCATCACTTTTGTGGATATATTTACAATATCCAAACCCATATATAATATTGTAATTTCTATCATCTGGCATAGGATTTAATCCTAATGACCATACTTTTTTATTTACATCATCTTTTATATAGATTATTTCTGAAGGAATGTCTAATCCTGGCTTGTTTTCCCATGTTGTAACTCTATTTAGCTTACTATTTTTATACCAACTATATCCACCCATATTTTCTGTAACAATTGTTCCAAATTTTTTATTTGCCATTATGTGTGACCATACTGTTGGTAATCTATTTTGTTTATCTACTTTTATTAGATATTCTTTTCCATCACTCGAAAATGCACCATATTCATTATAATATTTTAATTCTTCTTTATTTTCTAAAATATTTATGTCATCATTTAGTTCTTCTTCAAAGTATATTTTACTTTCTTCATTTCCTATTTCTTTATATTTTTCTAAATACTCTTCTTCCATTTCTTTTAAACTATTTTCTAGTCCGCCTTTTGAACTGTCTATTATAATGGTTGAAACAAATTCTAATAATTCTATATCTTCTTTGCTTATTTCTCCTTTATTTAGACTGAATATTCCTGTTCTTATATTTTTTAAATATGACATTTGACTATTTAGTATTGAATTTTCTATTTCTTCTCTAACATAATTTTCATAACTATGTTTTTCTTCATCTAAAATTACGACTTCTGTTAATATATTTTTTATTTTTAAAAACTCATATGCTTTTAATACTTCATCAATAACATATGTTTCATTTACATTTTTAATTTTTACTAATATTATAGGGAAATCTCCTGATATGCCATATTTCCATAATTCACTTTGGCTAAATTGTTTTTTACTATATTTTTGAATTTTATTTTCTCTTACAGGATTATCAAAGACTATATATGAAGCAATTTTTTGATAGTTTTCTATATCTTTCCCTTTTATTCTTAAATATCTACTTTCCGCTTCTACTCTTGCTTTAGATAATTCAAATGCTTTATCAGAATTTTCATTTATTTTATATTTTTCTACATTTTTTATTATCTCTGATTTTTCTTCTCCTACAGATAGTATTAGATCTAATGTTACTTTTTCTTGTGGCTTTATTTTTACTGTTCTTTTTAGTGCAACTATTGATTCTGTAACTAATCCTATCTTTTTTGACAATGGTATAGAATTTTTTACCATATTAGGGATTCCTAAATTTCCTCTTCCTAAAAACTTTTCTTCTTCAATTTCATATTCTAAATCCCCAATTGTTTCACTATTTGTGGATAAGTTAACTGCCAAATATATATCTTTTTCTTCTTTATTTCTAGTTTTATGTTTTACAATTATGCTATTTGTGTTTTCATCATATTCATAAACTAAAAATAATTTATTAAAAGCTGGATGTGCATAATCTTGTTCTTTTCTCGATAATGTTGGTTCAAAATATGATGTTATCTCTATTATTTCTTCTTCATTTCCCGTATTTTCTAGTATAACTTTTCGTAACTCTATGGCTTCAGTTGGTGCAATTGTTGTTTTTATTTTTGTTTTTATATTTCCATTCATTATTTCTTGTTCATTTCTATCTGGCATAAAACTTATTTGGTAATTTTCTTTTGACTCATTTTGCAAATAGCATGAACTCCATATATTTTTGGTTTTTATATTTTTAAAGTTAAATATTATTCCTTGTAAATAGTCATCTGTTTTTTTGAATCTATTAATATATATTCCTTTATATTTACTAACTCCCTCTCCTTTTTGATTTATTGCCACTGTATAGTTTTCATTTGCTATTACATTTCCTCTTATTATTCTTTCATCTATTTTATTATATGTGTTTACAATATAATTTTCATAATCCTTATATTTTAATTTTTCTACTTTTTCTTTATTTTCTTTTGTTATTATAAACTTATCTGGCATTGTTTCTTGAAGTAAAATTGTAACTGCTTCTATTTCTGGATTTTTTACCAATCTTTTTTGTAGAATATTTTTATTTATCAGATTATTTATTGATAATAATATTAATCCTTGATGATGTGCCATATATGTTTTTACTACACTTGCTTTTTCTCCTTTTTCTACTCTTTCAGGTGTATAGTCTATTGATTCGTAAAATCCATATTTATCATACATATTATTTTGTTCTAAAAGTTTAAGATTTTGAATTACTTCTTTTGGGTAATCATTTATTGCCAATATACTTCCATAAGAAGCTACTACTTGTTCATCTGCTAATCCTCTTTTTAATCCTAGCCATGGAATACCAAATGCTTTATATTGATAATTTGAATGTAAATCTTTTAGATTAAATGCCGCTTCTGAAAATCCCCATGGTATATTTAGTTTTTTTGCATATTTCATTTGACTCATAATCATAAAATTACATGATTCATCTAAAAGACTTCCTTTATATTTGGGTATATTAATATTTGGCATTAAATATTCAAAAGCTGTTCCTGACCAAGAAATTAATCCTTTATATTTATCTAACACAGTAAGTGTTCTACTTAAATTATTCCAATGCTTTACTGGTATATCTTTTTTTGCAATTGCTACTAAACTGGCTTGCCTAGCTTCTGATGCTAATAAATCATAATATGAATCTGTTAGTTTATTTTCTTCAATATTAAATCCTATTGAAAAAATTTGTTTTTCAGAATCATATAGTAGAGAAAAATCTGTATTATTTATTAGATTGTCAATTATTATTAAAGATGTATCATCTTTTGTCTGTGTTTCTAATATAAAGCTTTTTACTATATATAAATATCCTATAAAGTTACCACTATCTACTGTTGAAATATATCTTGGTATTAATGGTTCTTTTGTTTTTGTATCATACCAATTATATAAATGCCCATTCCATTTTGGCAAACTCTCTACAGTTTGTATAATTTTATTTAATAAATCTATTGCTTTTTCTTTTGGAATATATTTTAGGTCATATGCTGATATAACTGCTAACATTGAAAGTCCAATATTTGTTGATGATGTTCTTTGTACTATATTTTCTTTTCTACCTTCTTGATAATTATCTGGTATTAAATAATTATTTTCTTCATTTAAATATGTTTCAAAATATTTCCATGTCCTTTGGCCTATTTCTAAAACATAATCTTTTTCTAGTTTATTTAATTTTTCTATTGCCATTTTTTCTTCTTTTTCTTTGCTTATATACCACATAATTGTTGGTGCTATTATCCATAATATACCAATTAATATTCCAAATATATTTTGTTTTAATAAACTTATTCCAATAGTTACTAATCCAATTAATACATTTATAAACATTTGATTGTAATATGATGATAGACTTGATTTTGCTTGTTTTTCTGCTTCTTCTGATGTTGTCCATTCTAACAAATTTTTATGTGTTATTTTTTTCCTATATATTGTTTTTGCAATAGATTTTAATGATATATATGCTTTATATGGTAAATTTGCAAATGTTATTATTGCTCTTAAAATTGCTCCTTTTAATCCTGATACTTTGGGTGCGAATGTTTTTTGTTTCTGTTCTCCTTCTTTCCTAAAGATTAAATAATTTAACATTTCTAAAATATATGGTAATATTGATATAATCGTTAGAATTAAAATTATTGGATATATTTTTATATTTTTTATAATTGATATTATATTTACATATAACATTGATACTAAAATTGATATTTCTACTAAACTTCTTCTTAAATTATCAAATATTTTATATTTTGAAAGTAAATTCAATGGATTTTTAACTTTGTTTATTCCTTCTTGTCTATTATCTTTAACATATACATATTTTTTTAGCCAGTCTGTTATTTGCCAATCTCCTCTAATCCATCTAGCTAACCTTGTCATAAAACTATTATATTTCGTAGGATATCCGTCCATTATCATTATATCTGATACTAGCCCACATCTTAGATAATTTCCTTCTAATAAATCATGACTTAATACTGTATTTTCAGGTATTGCATTTTTTAATACTTTAGAAAAAACTCTTAAATCATAAATCCCTTTTCCTGTAAATATTCCTTCTTTAAAATTATCTTGATATGTGTCTGATATTGCATTTGTATAACTGTCTATTCCTCCATCTCCTGCAAATATTTTTGTAAATATGGTTTTATAACTTATATCTAAATTTATCCCAACTCTTGGTTGCATAATTCCATAACCATCTATTACTACATTTTTTTGTTTATCTATAATTGGCTTATTAAGGATATGTGCCATTGCTCCTATTAATTCAAATGCTGTATTTAATACTAAGTCTGTATCTGCATCTAATGTTATTATATATTTTATTTTTTTATACATATCTATATTTTTTGTATCATCATTTTCTGTTTTACTATTTCTTAATTCTTCTATTGTATTAACTCTAAATTTGTTTGCTTCATTTCCCAACAAATATTCATTAAATTGGTTTAATAATCCTCTTTTTCTTTCCCAACCTAGATATGAATCTTCTTTTTCGTTCCATGTTCTATTTCTATATATAAAATTGAAAATAGGTATTTCACTTTTATACTTTTCATTTAGTATTTTGACTTGTTTTTTACCTTCTTCTATTACCTCTTTGTCAAAATCTTCTTCTTTTTTTAAACTTTCTGAACAATCTCCTAATAATGTAAAATATATATTTTTAGATTTATTTGCTATATAAAAAACTTCTAATTTCTCCATAAGTTCTTTTACTTTATCTTTTGATTTTAGAATTGTTGGAATTACTACCATTGTAGAATTTTCTTCATTGATACCACTTGATAAATCTATTTTTGGTATTAATTTTGGTTTTATTGTTTTACTTAATATATATTGAATTATTCGTATTGCAATTTCTGTTGAGGGTATAAGGAAAATTAAAAAACTTATTATAAATATTGCAATATTTTTTATATTTAGTATTGAACTTATTATACTTGATATAATTATACTTAAAATTACTATTGAAAAGATATATATTTTTGTTTTATTTTTTTCTTCTATTTCTCGTTTTTTGTAATTTAAAATGCTATATGTTTCATTTATTCCTTTATCTATTAAGTAATACCCAATATGTGATTTTTTTGTTCCTGTATCACTTTTTTTAGCTAGTTCTAATATTTTTCTTGCAATATATAATTCTGATACTTTTGTTTTTTTTGATATTTCTTTTATTTTTGTTCTGTAATAGTCTTTTGTTTTTACATCCATTTTTGTATATACATTTGATGGATCTTGTTTTAGTATCTCTTCGACTCCATTTATTTTTTCAAATATTTCTAAAAAGTTGATTCTTTGTATCGTTTTTATACTTGTTATACTATTTCCCATTAATACTTTTTTAGTTGCTATTTCAAAATGTTCTTTTTTTATAACATCTGATACTGTCGTACCTAGCATTTCGATAGTTTCTTCTAATGCATTTGAATAACTATATCCTTTTTTACCATATCTTTTTAAAATATATGACATATATTCTATAAATGGATATCTCATATCTTCAAATATTATTTTTTCTATTTTTTTGTTTGCTTGTCCTTTAAATTTTTGTTCTGTTTTTGCTTTATTTTCTAATAATCTTTCTACTATACTTTCGGCTTTATATTTTTGTATTTGACTGCTTACTATTTTTTCACATATTTCTCTTATATGTTCTATTATTGCTAATTGCATAAATAATCCTATATTCCATATCTCATCCATACTTAATGTCTTTTTGGTTTGATAACTTGCTAGATATGCTTCTATATCATTTTTTTCTATTTTACAATCTGTGTATGCTACTATTTCAGCAGCTAATACATATATTCTTGCAAATCCTTTATATTGTCCATTTGCTATACCTACAAAATTTGTATATTTTTTTAAAGTTAGTTCCCTTTTTATTACTTTTACAGTTTCTTCTATTATATATAAATTATCTAACAACCATTCTCCTGCTGGATGTATTGCAATTCCAAGTTTTAAGTGTTCATTTAACAAATTATATGTTTTTTGTATTATTTCATAACTTTCTAACATATGTGGTATTGGATATGTGCTTCTCTCTGATTTTCTATTTAAATTATGGCTTGATGCTATTTTTTGTAAATGATTTTCTAGTTGTGCTTTATTTAGCATTGTTCCATTTATTTTTAATACTTTATTTTCTTTCAAAAAAATTCCACTCCTTGCAAACATTTTTAGTTATTGTTTGCAAGAAGTGGTAAATTTATGCATTTTAATATTTTCTATATTGTTTTTTATCAAATTTTTTATTTAGTATAGTCATCTGTTTCTTTTTCTTGGCTTTTTGCAAGTTCTGTTGCATCTGCCATTTTAATTAAGTTTCCGTCTTTTATCATTTCTCTAGCTGAAAATTTATCAGCATTTTCTATACTTTTTTTACATGCTTTTATTATTGCTTCTCTATCTATGTCTCCATTTGTTATAACTTCCATTATTCTTTGCATATTTGCTATTTCATATATATATTTTCCTATTTCAGTAGAAATTTGTTTTTCATCTTTTATACCAATTTTAGTTAATATTTCATCTATTTTGTCTTGTTCTGTAAAAACTGTATCTAATTTTCCATCTTCATATATTTCTACTCTGTTTGGCATAGATTGTTTTACTTTTATATTTTCTTCTCCTGTTTCTAACATATTTGAGAATTTTGATTTTATAATATCTAATTGCAATTCATTTATTTCCTCTGGCAACTTGATTAATTCACTATTTGGTAAATTATCAATATCTTTTTGTTTCATTTCTTGTATTTTATCTTCTATATTTTCATCAAGTCCTAATTTTTCTAATGTTATATTATCATCTAGTACATCTTCTAATGATGGTCTGCTATTTTGCTGTTCTTTGTATTCTTGGTATTGTTTTACTCCTCCAAAAACCATGACTCCAATAAGACCTGCTGTTAACAATTTTTTCACTGCTTTTGGTAATTTTGCTTTTTTGCGTGATCTTCGAATTCTTCTTTTAACATCTCTTGATATTTTATGTTTTTCTTTTCCTGTTCCTATATTTACTATTTTTTCCTGTTTTCTTGCTTGTTCTGTGCTTATTTTTACTGTGCTATCTATCGTATTTTTATCTGCTCTATACCTTTCTATAAATTCTTTTCGTTTTGAATTGCATCCTCTTTTAGTGACAAATTCAGGAACTAGGATTTCTTTCTCATTCATTACTATTCCTCCTTTGCAACATCTTACACATATATCCGTAGTTTGACATTTTTTTAATAAAAATATCCTTTGAAAGTCTTGAAATCAAG
>CAMMNR010000051.1 GCA_946498265.1 uncultured Clostridium sp.
TATTTTATTTTCTCTGTTTTTATGAATAACTTTTTTCTACCTCTGAATAGTTACTTTTCCCAAGTTTTTGTTTTTAGTTATCTATCATTTTGCTTTTCACTCATCATCTTTTTAACTTCTTCTGCTCTCTTAGCTTGTTCTTCTTTACTAATCTTTTCGTATTTATCTTTTGCTACTTTTTCAATAATATTTCCCTTATTGTCAATTTTATATTTTGTGTCCATACTTACTTTTCCTGGTCTTTTTAAATCTTTTTCTTCTGGGGTAGCTCTCGCATATTTATTATTTTCTAACGTTTCTTTCATGGCTTTTTGTGCTTTATCATTAACTTCATTTGCCTCTTTTTGTTTATCCATCACATTTTTTGTATCTTTCTTTTCTGGTATATCTCCTTCTTTTAAAGTTCTATTTTTATCAAATAATCTTCCTAGTACTTTTGCTCCTAGTTTTTCCTCCATTTTAGCGAACTTATTTAATCTGAATTTTTTCCAAATACTTATACCTTCTAGATTATGCACTAATTCAAATGGTAAATCTTTTTTGTCTTTTATACTGGTAATATATTCTTTTAATTGTTCTGGATATTCTTTTAATGCTGATACTATATTAGGATTAATCTTTCTTCTTAAAAGCATACTTGAGATTTTTGAATTAGATAATTCTTTACATATATCACTAATTTTTAGTTTTTTAAATAACTCTTTTTTACCAATATCTGTTGAAATTTCTTGTTCTTTTCCTGTATTGTCTTTGTAATATACTTTTTCATCCTTTTCTTTAATTTCTATATATTGAATTTTATCTAAAATTTTACTTTTTAATCCAGAAATTTTTGGTACTTGTTTTAATTCTTCTTCATCTAGCAAATGCATATTTTCATAATCACTATTTTCTTGTTCCATTTTTTCTTTTACATCATTTATAATATTGTTTTTTTCAAAAACATTTTTCTCGTTCTTGATTTCATCTTTATTTTCACTTGGCTCATCTATTTTCTCATCATGTTTTAATTCTGTTTCTTCCTTTTTTATTTCTTCTTCCATTTTTTGTCTTTTTTCTGCTTCTTGTACTTTTTTATCTTCCTCTTTTCTTACGTCTTCTTTTGAAACAGGAATTTTAACCATGTATTTTTCAGCCATTTCTTTCATATCTGATATTACTTTTAAGTTCTCCTTATATTGTTTTGTCAAATCTTCTCTTGATTTATAGAATTCTATTTCATCATCTATTTCACTAATTCTACTATTTTTTTCACTTATTTCCTTAACTAAATTTTCATATTCTCTCTTTCCATCTTCTCTATATGTTCTATCATACTCTGGAAAACTATCCTTTTGCTTATTTAAAGCTTCTATCTCTTTATTTAACTTTTGTTTTTCTTGCTCAAATAAAGACACTCTAACATTTGCCATGGTATCTGTTACAGAAATATATGGTTCCATAGATTTATTCATTTCATCAGCTATATCAAAAGCATCTTGAATTCTATATTCTAGTGTATTTTTATGAAATTGTATTCTATTATCAAAATCCTCTAATCCTCTTTTATGTTTTTTTGCTAAATCATTATCTTCTGGCAAATTTAAAAACTCTTTATTTTCATTATAATATTTATCTTTATCAGCAAATTCTTTTTTTAAATCTTCTTCTCCTTTTTCAACTAATTTCTTTTGACTTTCTATACTTGATTTTAATCGTTCGTAATCTAATTTTTTCATATTTTACCCCTTTCAGAATATGTATAATATTCTCCTAAAATATCACTCATATATAAATTATACCAAAAAAACATAATTTTTTCAACAGTTTTATGTAAAATATGTTATTTTTAATATAAATGTAACATTTTAGTAATATTTGTAATATTTGGATTTTATTTTAAGAAAGAAAAAGTAGCACATATAGTACCACTTCTCCTTTTAATATCAATTTGATTTATAAATATCGATTTATTGCTTTTCATAATTTTATGTCTGTATCTAAGTTTTCTAAACTTCTTTCCGCTAATTTCATATATCTCTCTTTTTTGTCTCTAATCCTCTTTCCTCCCAATTCTGGCAAAATTCCAAAATTAGCATTCATAGGTTGAAATTTTTCATTTGGAGTTGAAATATACTTAGATAATGCACCAATCACCGTATATTTTGAAAATACTATTTTTTCTTTATTTATTTTTCCTAAAACCTTTTTATTGTATTCATTTACTGCATTAAGTCCAGCAACTAATCCAGAAGAAATTGATTCTACATATCCTTCTACACCTGTTATTTGTCCTGCAAAATAAATATTATTATTTGATTTTAAATTATATGTTTCATCTAATAATTTAGTTGAGTTTATATATGTGTTTCTATGCATTACGCCATATTTTACAAATTCAGCATTTTCTAATCCAGGAATCATACTAAATACTCTTTTTTGTTCTCCAAATTTTAAATTTGTTTGAAACCCTACTAAATTATATATGCTTGCTTGTTTATCATCTTGTCTTAGTTGTACAAGTGCATATGGTCTTTTACCTGTTCGTGGATCATCAAATCCTACTGGTTTTAATGGTCCGAATCTTAATGTATCTATTCCTCTTTTTGCCATTATTTCTATTGGCATACATCCCTCAAAAATTTCTCTTTTTTCAAAATCATGTAATGTTACCACTTCCGCATTTACTAACTCATTCCAAAAATTTTCATATTCAGTTTGGTTCATTGGAAGATTTATATAGTCTGTTAATACTTGTTTGTTTTCTTCTGTTCCTTCATGTCTTATATTATTATCTTTTAATTTCGATATTCTTTTTTTCCATTCTTCTAATGTTTCATCTTTTTTCTTTTCTTGACTATATCTATCTCCATAAAATGCTATATCAAAATTAATAGTTTCCTTCATAACTATAGGTGCTGCTGCATCATAGAAATACAGTTTATCTTCTCCTGTTATTTCTTGTATTTGCTTTGCCAACTTTTCTGATGTTAAAGGACCTGTTGCTATTATTACTATTCCATTTTTTGATATTTCTGTAACATCTGTTATTTCTTCATTTATAATTTCTATTAATGGGTTTTGTTTTAATTGTTTAGTTACTTTTTCTGAAAATATATCTCTATCAACTGCTAATGCTTGTCCTGCTGGTACAGAAGTTTCATCTGCTACTTTTATTAATAAAGAATCCAATTTTCTTAGTTCTTCTTTTAATAATCCACACGCATTTGTAAGTAAATTTGACTTAAATGAATTACTACAAACTATTTCCGCTAAATTTTCATTACTATGTGCTGTCGAAAATTTTTTAGGTTTCATCTCATATAATTTAACTCTTATTCCCTTTTTAGCTATTTGGTATGCCGCTTCACATCCTGCAAGACCTCCACCAATGATTGTAATATAATTATTCATAACACACATCTCCACTCATAGCGTGCCAAAGGGGACGGACTATTTTGGCACACTTCACATATCAAAATATTTAAATGAATTTACATATATCAAAAAGTGCCAAAATAGCCCGTCCCCTTTGGCACTAATTAAATAAATTCATTATTTCTTCTCTTGTAAATCTATTGATAAATGTTGTTTTTGTGTTTAACATATTATCCATTAGCTTTTCTTTCTTTTTTTGTAGTTCATAAATTTTTTCTTCTATTGAGTCTTTCGTAATTAGCTTATATACTTGTACATTTTTCTTTTGACCAATTCTATATGCTCTGTCTGTTGCTTGATTTTCTGTGGATATATTCCACCAAGGGTCATAGTGCATTACTATATCTGCTCCTGTTAAGTTTAGTCCAGTTCCTCCTGCTTTTAAGGAAATTAGAAATACTTTTATTTCCTTATCATTATTAAATTTTTCTACCATTTCTATTCTTTCATCTACTTTTGTTGAACCTATTAATTTAAAATATTTTATATTTCTTTTTTCTAATTCTTTTTGAATAAAAGGAAACATTGATGTATAACCTGAAAATAATAATATTTTATGGTCTCCTTTTATTGCATCTTCGATAATTTCTATACATTGGTTTAATTTACTACTTCCATCTTTGTAGTTGTTAATAAATAAACTTGGATGACAACATATTTGTCTTAACCTAGTCAATGCTGCTAGTATTTTTATTTGACTTTTTTCAAATCCGTTTATTCCTATCTGTTCTGATATGTCCTGTTTTGCTTGTAATAAATATGACATATATATTTTTCTTTGTTCTTCATTCATTTCGTTGTTTAAGATTGTAACTGTTTTCTCTGGTAGTTCTTTTAGCACTTCCTTTTTGTTTCTTCTTAAAATAAATGGTTGTATTAACATTTTTAATTTTTCCATTGCATTTTCATCATTATCTTTTATTATAGGTGTTTCATATGTTGTTTTGAATTTTTTGTATGTAAATAAATATCCTGGCATTATATAGTCAAATATTGACCATAATTCTGCTAATGAATTTTCTATTGGTGTTCCTGTTAGTGCATATCTTGTATCTGCTTTTATTTGTTTTATTGTTTTTGCATTTTGAGTATTACTATTTTTTAAATATTGTGCTTCATCTGCTACCACATATCTAAATTGATAATTTTTTTCATTATATAAGTCAATATCTCTTTTTAATAAATCATATGATGTTATAACTAAATCATAATTTTCTATATCATTTATTTTTCTTTTTCTTTCTGCCAATGTTCCTCTTATTACTAAAACTTTTAAATCTTCTGTGAATTTTTTGGCTTCGTTTTCCCAATTTAATGTTAAAGAACTTGGTGAAACTACAAGACTTGCTCTTCCTTCTTCTATATTGTCTACAATTACTGATAACATTTGTATTGTTTTTCCAAGTCCCATGTCATCTGCTAAAATCCCCCCAAATTTATATCTGTCTAAAATTTTTAACCATTTAAAACCTGTTTTTTGATAATATCTAAGTACATTTTCTAATTTTTTTGGTACTATCACTTCTTCTTCCAATTGATTTTTATCTAGCTCATTTACTATTTCTCTATATCTATTGTTTGTTACAACTTGCACTCCATTAATACCTTTTAATAGTTGGTTTAGATATATGGTTCTATTTACTGGTAATGTTATTTTCCCTTCTTTTAACTCTTTATAGTCTATATCTATTCCTGTAATCAGTTTGTCAAAAAAATCTATTTCTTCATTTTCTTCTAAATCTATAAAACTTCCATCTTTTAACCTATGATACTTCTTTTTTAATTTATATTTTTCCATTAAACTTTTTAATTCATCTATATCTAAATCTAAATTTTCTAGATTTATAGATAATAAATTATTTTCTACTTTAACTCCTAAATTTCCTAGCTTGGGTTGCTTTATCTCTTTGGTTTTAAAATTATCTGTTACTAAAACTTCGAATTTTTGCATATATAAGTTTATATCTTCTGTTAAAAATTTATATATTTGTTCATCTTTTGGTAATATAAATCTTGATTTTTTTGTTTCTAACATAAAACCTGTTTTTCTAAAAATATTTAAGGCTTTTGTTTCTTCTATTACATTTCTAGGAATGTCTATATTTTTATTTTCTTCTAATGGATTAAATTCTATATTTTCATAGCAAAATTTAACATCTGCAACTAGATAATCTTTTTCATCAAAGTCTAAATATACTTTTACTACTAGTTTTTTAGGTTTATATTTTTCTATTTCTTTTTCATCGATTTTATCTGTTTTTATTGCATTTTTTACTTTTGGCATGATTATTGCAAATAGCTGATATAAGTCTTCTTTACCTAGAGTTAATTCTGTAATATAGTTATGTCTGAATAATTCTAATAATTTTAAATTTGAATTTTCGAATTCTTTATTACATCTATATAATTTGTTTTCTAACAATAAATATTTATATTCTTTTCCTCTTATAATTGAAAGATTATATATTTCAATATTTGGAATTATTATATATTCTTCATCTGATAATTTTTTTAATTCAAATTCTATTTTAGGTTGTTCTTCTGTAAATTCAATATATTCATTTTTATAATCTCGTTGAAATTCTACTGTTTGTCCTTTTAATATGTCAAATATTTCGTCAATTCCAGAATTTCCTAATATTATATTAGTCTCATTTAATGCTTTTCCATAATATCTGTAATTACTATTTGAATTAGAATTTGCATATTTTATGATTTCAGCATGCTTCAATAGAAATTCTAGCAATTCTTTACTCTTTTCATCAAAAACCTCTTTAGTATGTATAAATTGTAATTTTTCTCCATATTTATAAAATTCGTTATTAAGCATTCTTGTATAAAATTCTGATAAGTCCTTTATTTTATACATTCTTTTATTCCCTATTTTAAATTCTACTTTTAACTCATTTGCAAATTTATCATAGAAAATTTTAGGTTGTAACTTTATATTCTCTTTTACACTTACTGTTTTTTCTGTATCCATATTGTCTATTTCTTCATTATAAAATGTATTTACTATTTGCTTAAAATTCCTGTGTTCAACCATATTTTTTGATATATTATTTCTTGAAATTCCATTAAATACATTATTTTCTTGTGCTTTTTTTATATAACCTGCATTATTTGCATCTTTATATTCTAGTACAGACGCTAATGTATGTTTACAAACCCCATAATGATTATAATAATCTGGACATTCACAATTTACGTCTTCTACCTCTCCATCTTTTATTGATATATATGTTCTATAACTTATTGTACCTGTAACTTCTGCTCTTATTTCAAAATTATTTTGATCTATATAGTGGTCTTCTTTTATTCTAACTTTATTAGCATTTTTATACCTTATTGCTTTTTGTGTTCTTGCTTCTCCTGCATCTTCACATAATCTATCTATAATAATATTATTTATTAGCATTTCTTTCTCCTTTTCTCGGCTAATCATTATATAATATTTTAGGTCAAAAATCAATAGATTTGGAATGGTTTTTCATGAAGAATTCTAATATATTACAACTACTACAAATGCACAATGTATCAATAATTATAGAATTTTGAATGTGATTGAAGTAATTTTAGAAATTTTTTATTAATTTTTTGGAAAATGTTCGCGTCGAGCTTTAGCTCGGACTAAGTGAAAGGGCGCCAAAAAATTAATTTAGAATTTCTTAAATTATGTAATGAACCGAAAAATTCTATAATTATTGATACATTGTGCATTTGTAGTAATTGTAAGTAAAATATTAATTTTTTAAATTGGATTTTATTCAATAATAAAGCCCTTTTAAAAAATACATCTTAAAAGGACATGATTACAATTCACTATTTATATTGGCATCGTCATCAGTTTTTTTTTACTATTTTGCACGCTTTTATAATAGTTAGCAATCAATTCATCTAATTCTATACTTAATTGATAAATTATGCTATAATCATCTCCATTTTCTATGCTTTTATTCAATTTGTCTCTTAATTTACAAATTTCATCATTTAACATTTTTATCTCTCCTTTTCTTATTTTTTATCATTTGTATATTTATAAATTAACACATAAAAGACCTTAAGTCAAGTATTTTCAATGGTTTTTAACAACTTTCGTACGACAAGTTTTTTGATTTTTCGACATTTTAAAATATAAAAAAACGGTATTATTTTTATATTTTCATAAATACCATTTTTTTAACATATTTTTTTCATCTATTTTTATACATAAATTCTTAATTTTTCACAATAGAAATCACCATTTTATCCTCTTTAAATACATCTTCTAACACTTGAGTTAAATATTCAACATTTATCCCTTCTATTTCTTCTAAATAGTCAAAGCTATTAATTCCTTTAAAGTTGTCAGATAAAAACATTCTTGCTATATCTGCTACATCATTATATTCTCTTACATATCCCCCATAAATCATCTTTTTTGTTCTATTCATGTCTTCTTCATTTATTCCATTTTCTTTTAAATTTTGTATTTCCTTCTTTATTCTATTATATAATTCTTCTGGATTATTTGATTGTCCCATCATCATAATATGTGCATAAGTTTTTGAAAATTCGTAATCTAAACTTGGCCTTGAATATATTATTCCTTCATCATATAATTCTTTATACAATTTTGAACTTTTTCCTATTATTAATCTCAATAATATTTCTATAGATATATGTTTTTTTACTATTTCTTTGTCACAGTCTTTATTTGTGTCTTTTATTCCTATGGCATACATAGGTTGGCTTACTTCTAATTTTTCTTCTATTTTTTCTTGTACTATTGTTTCTGGTTCTTCTGGATATATTCTTTTTATTTTTCCATTAGATTTCACATCTATTAATCTATTTTTAACTTCTTCTATCATTTCTTCTGGATTAAAATCTCCTGAAATTACTAATGTCATATTTGATGGATTATAAAATGTATTATAACATTTATATAATATATCTTTATTTATTTGATTAATTGATTCTATTGTTCCTGCTATATCTATTTTTACAGGATTATTGTGATACATTGCTTTTAATGCATTTAAATATACTTTCCAGTCTGGACTATCACTATACATGTTTATTTCTTGCCCTATTATTCCTTTTTCTTTTTCTACATTTTCATCTGTAAAATATGGATGCTGAACATAGTCCATAAGTTCTGTCATTGCTTCATAAAAATTATCTGTTGCTTCAAATAGATATGCTGTATGGTCATTAGTTGTATATGCATTAGCTTCAACTCCTAGTGCAGTTAATGTATCTAGACTATTTGTCCCATTTGGTTGTTCAAACATTTTGTGTTCTAAAAAATGCGCTATTCCCATAGGTACATTTGTTTCTTCTTTTTCTCCTGGTACTACAAAATTACTATCTACTGAGCCATAATTTGTTCCCCAGATTAGGTATTTTTTTTGTATCCCCTTTTTTGGAATTAACATTATTGTTAAACCATTTTTTAACTTTTCTATATATAGTTTTTCTTTCACTTTCGAATTTTCTATAATTTTCACTTTTACTCCACCTCTTTTTTAGAATAAATTGTAATTATTTTTCAACTATTCTAGTTTTTTAAAAAATACACCGTATTAATATCAACTCTATTTGCTATATTTACTATTTGTTCTTTTGATATTCCTTCGATTATATCTTTATACTCTTCAAGAGTCACTTCAGTTTGAGATAATTCCTGACCAAAGCAGTAAGTTATCATAGTATCTTGCTCATCTTCTATTCCTTTTATAGTAGCTATTATGCCTTTTTTAGAATTATTTATATCTTCTTCTGTAAAATTTCCTTTTTTCATATCATCTAATTGTTGTTTTGTAAGATTTAGTGTTTTATCATAATTTTCAATTTCAATGCCACAATTTATAAATATAGCATTTTTATGTCTAAAATACATTGAATTTGCAACATATGCTAAATGTTCTTTTTCTCTAATATTTTGAAACATTTTAGAAGTTGCACTTCCTCCTAAAATATTATTATACATTAATACAATATATTTATCTTTTTCATTGTCTATATTTATATTTAGCCCTATAACTAATTTTCCTTGCATTACATCCATAGATTCAGTTATTGTATTTTCTTTTTTTGGTTCTCGACGCTCTATTTTATGTGCTTCATATTTTGGTTCTCTATCCTGTAGTTTTCTTATATTATCATTTTTCTTCAATTCTTCTATTATATTTTCATCTATATTACCAGTTATAAAAATATCTATTTTACTGTTTTTTATTACTTCTTGATAAGCTTTATATAAATCATTTTCACTTATTTTATCTAAATCTTCTACATATCCAAATTTATATAATCCAAATGGCTCGTTTTTATACATCTCTTCTATACATCTATCTAATGCATATCTTGCTTTATTATCAATTTTGCTCTCTATGATATTTCTTAAATTGTTCTTTTCTTGCTCTACATATTCTTTTGAAAAGCAATCATTTTCTAAATATGGATCAAATACTAATTCTAATAGCTTTTCTAAAGATAATTTTAAAATATTTTCATTAGTTTCTGGTAAATAATTATCATTTATTGTTTCCATATAAAATTTTAAAACTTGATTATCTCCTGCTTTATCTAAACCACAATCAAAACTCGCACCATATAATTCTTCTAATTCTTTATTTATTTTTTCTTGTGTTTGCATATTTTTGCTACCTCTTCTTAATACACTTGGTATTAAAGCATTTTTTGTTACTTCTTCTCTATTTAATTTTACTGTCAAAAATACAGATATTAAATCTGTTTTAAATTTATCACTTTTTATTGTATGAAGTTTTATTCCTTTTTTTAATTCTAATTGTTTATATTGCATGAATTTTCCTCCTCAATTTAACAAACTTTCTTATTAAAATTATTATATCCTATTTAATATTAGTTATGCAATTTATAATTCATGATTTCTAAAACGTTACTACTATACCAAAATAAAAAGGCATACGTTAACATGTATACCTATATATTTATTTTTATTAAAATTTTCTTTTTCTTGCTGCTTCTGATTTTTTCTTTCTTTTTACACTAGGTTTTTCATAATGCTCTCTTTTACGAACTTCTTGAATAACTCCATTTCTAGCACATTGTCTTTTAAATCTTCTCAAAGCATCTTCTATATTTCCATTATTAACTTTTATTTCTGACATTTATATTTCCCTCC
>CAMMNR010000052.1 GCA_946498265.1 uncultured Clostridium sp.
TATTATATAAGGTGTGCCAAAATAGCCCGTCCCCTTTGGCAACAATAGGGAAAAATAGCCCCGTCCCCAAAATCCCTATCTAGCCGTCCCCTTTGGCACAAATTAGGCGGTGATTTATATGAAAATTAAAGAAGTATTAAGAAAAGGAATGATAGAGCTAAAAGTAAATGGAATACAAGAGCCAAACTTAAAGTCAAGACTTTTAATGCAATATATATTAAATCAACCAAGAGAATACATATTAGTACATGATGACAAACAACTGACTTTAAGGCAAAATGTAGACTATTTTAAAGGAATAAAAATGTTAATAAAAGGAGTGCCACTTCAACATATAACACATAGGCAAGAATTTATGAAATTAAGCTTTTATGTTGATGAAAATGTGCTAATACCACGACCAGATACAGAAATTTTGGTAGAAGAAGCTATATCAATATGCAAAAAAAATAATTATACTAAGATATTAGACTTATGTACAGGAAGCGGGGCAATAGCAGTTTCATTAGCAAAATATCTAGAAGATGTAGATATAACAGCAGTAGACATAAGTAATAATGCATTAAAAATAGCAAAGAGAAATGCAAGAAGTAATAAGGTAGAGGAAAAAATAACTTTTATAGAATCAGATTTATTTGATAATTTATCAAAAAATAAATATGATATTATAGTATCAAATCCACCATACATAAAAAAAGAAGAGATAAAGAATCTTGATAAAGAAGTAAAAAAAGAGCCACTGTTAGCTTTAGATGGAGGGATAGATGGATTAGATTTCTACAGAAAAATATCTCAAAATGCATTTAAATATTTGAATAATAAAGGTATTCTATGTTTAGAAATAGGATTTAATCAAAAAGAAGAAGTTATTAATTTATTGGAAAAAGAAGGTAAATATAGAAGTATTTATTGTAAAAAAGACTTAGGACAAAATGATAGAGTAATAATTGCACAATACTGAATTGATGGTAATTACAAATTTTAAAGGAGGAAATAAATGTCTTTTTCGTCTGATATAAAGCAAGAATTAAATAAAACAAGTAGTTTAGTTAATAAAGAATTAGTAAAATATGAGTTAATTGGATATTTGATATCTGGAAATATTGATGTAATCGGTAATAATAAGATAAAATTTTCAACTGAAAGTGATTATAATATAAATAGATTTTCCAAGTTATTGTCAAATTTAAATATAAATCACCAAATTGATATAGTTGGAAAAAATTTTGTTATAACAGCTAAAATAGAAATTTTAGATAAAATTGAAATAAAGCAAAATACTATATATTTAAAAGATGTTACAGGAGAAAATCAGGAAAATCTAAAATCAATAATAAGAGGGGTATTCTTAGGAGCAGGCTCAATAAATAATCCAGAAAGAAAATATCATTTAGAGATAGTATTATCAAATATAGAAAATATGGAAGAAATAGTAGAAATATTAAATATATTTGAGATTAAGGTAAAAACATTAGAAAGTAAAAATAAATATTCAATATATATAAAGGAAAGTGAAGAAATTTCTAAATTTTTAGCTTTAATAGGTGCTTCAAAAGCTGTTTTAAAATTTGAAAATATACGAATACAAAAAGAAATGAGAGGAAAGGTAAATAGACTTGTAAATTGTGAAACAGCAAATCTTAATAAGACTATAAATGCTTCTATAGAACAAATAGAAGCTATTGAAAAAATTCAAAAAGCAGGAAAATTTAATAAGTTAGATGATAATTTAAAAGAAATTGCAATACTTAGATTAGAGAATCCAGATATGTCTTTAATTGACTTAGGAAAAAAATTGAAAACTCCAATAGGAAAATCAGGAGTGAATTATAGATTGAAAAAAATTATGGAAATAGCAAAGAGTTTATAACTAAGAGTAATTGCCTATTGAAAATATAGATAAAAATGAATGTGTTAGTGGCGAAAGGAAAAGAATAAAATGGCAAAATTAGTAATAGAAATAAAGGACAAAAAAATTCCAATAATATTAAGAAACTTTAAAAATGCAAAAACAATAAAAATGTATTTTAATGGCACAACATTAAATATCACTAAACCTAAATATGTCAGTAACAAACTAATATCAAAAATGATAAATGAAAATAAAGAAAACATATACAATCAATATATAAAAATAATGTCAACAGAAAATAATATCATAAAACATTGGACGACAGGAGAAAAAATTTTATACAAAGGTGAACAATATAAAATTATTAGAGAAGAAATAAAAGAAAATACAATAGAATTAAAAATAAATGAAAAAGAAAAGGTATTTATTATAAAAATATCACAAAATGTAAAAGATGAGGAATTAATAAAATATAATATTGATAAAATGATAAAAAATTTATTTAAAAACAATACAGAATGTATTATACAAGAAAGATTACCTTATTGGAGTAAAGTTACAAAGCTTCCATATAAATCATTTAATGTAAGAGATGCCAAAACCAAATATGGTAGTTGTAAACCAGATACAAAGCAATTATATTTTAGTTCAAGATTAATAATGCTACCAGAAGACAAAATAGATGCAATCATAGTACATGAATTATGTCATATAGTACATAGAAATCATAGCCAAGCTTTTTATGATTTAGTAAAAGAATATATACCAAATTATAAAGAAATAGACAAATGGTTAAAACAAAATGCAAAAGAATTAAATTTTTAATGTAATAAAATTTTACTTTGTGAAATTTTTTGAAAAATATGATATTTATAGTAAAAATAAGATAAAAAAAGGATAGAGTTATGATATCAATTTTAGAATTAAAAAAGAGATTACCAAAAGATTTTATAGATAATTTATATGAAACATATACTCCACTTACTGTAGACAAAATACTATCAGGGATGTTAGGAGAAAGAAACACAACATTAAGGGTAAACAACATAAAAACTACAATACAAGATTTAATGAGAATTTGGATGAGAGTATTAATAAATCTATAAGAATATTGCCAACAAAAAAAGAAGAAGGCTTCTTTGTTGCTAAATTAAAAAAGATATAGGTTAAAAATAATTACAATTCGAATTTTGTTAAATATAAACAAAACAAGTAAGGAATGATATAAAAAATGGACAAAAAGGAATTAGGAATATATATTCACATACCATATTGTAAACAAAAATGTTATTATTGTGATTTTATTTCATACACAAATCCAAGTTTATTAGAACAATATGTAAAAGTTATAATTCAAGAATTAGAAAAGTATGATTTAAATAATTATAATGTAACAACAATATATATTGGAGGAGGGACACCATCATACATAAAAAGTGAATATATAGTAAAAATATTAAATTTCATAAAACAGAAATTATTAAAATCAAACAATCAGACAAAATTTGAAGATATAGAAATAACTATAGAAGTAAACCCAGGAACTGTAGATAGAAAAAAATTAGAGGACTATATAAATTGTGGAATTAACAGATTAAGTATAGGGCTACAAACAACAAATAATATTTTGTTAAAACAAATTGGAAGAATTCATACATATGAAGAATTTTTAGAGACTTACAAATTAGCTACTGATATAGGATTTAAAAATATAAATATAGATTTAATGTTAGGATTACCAAATCAAACTATAAATGACTTAAAAAATAGTTTAAATGATATTATAAAATTAAATCCTAATCATATAAGTGTATATTCACTTATAATTGAAGAAGGAACAAAAATTAATGATATGTTAACAAAAGGAGAGTTAAAGTTACCAAATGAAGAAATAGAAAGACAGATGTATTGGTATGTTAAGGACAAATTAGAATTAAATGGTTATAATCATTATGAAATATCAAATTTTGCTAAAAAAGGGAAAGAATCGAAACATAATGTTAATTGTTGGAAGCAAAAAGAATATATAGGGATTGGCGTTGCAGGACATTCATATTTAGATGGAATAAGGTATGCTAATTGTTTAAAAGTTGAAGACTATATTGAAAATATGAACAATCTAAAAGATGCTTTAAAAGAAATAAAAAATGCTGAAAGTAATATTTATGAAATAGAAGAAATTCAAAGTTTAGATGATAAGAAAAAAGAATTTATGCTATTAGGTTTGAGAATGATAGATGGTATTTGTATTTCAGAATTTAAGGAAAGGTATGTTGATAATCCTATTTTTTTGTATAGAAAGGAATTGGAAAAGTTAGTTGATGAAAATTTGATAGTTATTGATGGTGATAATATTAGGCTTACAAATAAAGGTTTAGACCTTGCAAATTTAGTTTGGGAAGAATTTGTATAGGTTCTTTCACTCAGCCCCTCAAAATTCTATATTTAATTTCTTATAAATTACTCGGCTCAATACGAAAAATAAGAAAATCTAAAATTATTTTATGGCACCCTTTCACTTAGTCCGAGCTAAAGCTCGACGTGAACATTTTCCATAAAATAATTTAAGATTTTCTAATATTTCTCCAATCACATTCGTAATTTATGCGTAATTAAATATAGAATTTTGAGGGGCTGAGTGAAAGAGTCTCATTTTTTATCTAATAAGGAATTTCTCTGAAATTCTTATTGAATGTAATGATAAGGTTTTTATAATTTTGAAGATATTTCATCGTGCTACTACCTTGTAATAAATTAGAAAACTTTTTTTCGCAAAACTATTGACAAATCCTAAAATTGAATATAGAATATAGACGAACATATTTTTAGAAAACAAAAATTCTATAACCATCGATGTAGGAGGTAAATATGATATCAACATTACACATAAAAAATATAGGGATAATAGAAGATATAACAATAGACTTAAATGAAGGTTTAAATGTTTTAACAGGAGAAACAGGAGCAGGAAAAACACTAATAATAGATTCTTTGAAAATAGTATCAGGAGGAAGATTTTCAAAAGAAATGTTAAGAAAAGGCACAACAAATGCTTTTGTTGAGTTATGTATATATTTACCTAATAATGAAAATTCAGTAGATGGAAATATCATAATATCAAGAGAAATCAATCTAAGTGGAAGAAATATGTGTAAAATAAATGGAAGAATGGTAACAGTAAATGAACTTAAAACATTTATGTCTAATTTTATTGAAATACATGGACAAGATGATAATCAGAATTTGTTAGATAATAAAAAACATTTAAAATATTTAGATGGATTTATAGGAAAAGAAATAGAAGAAATAAAGTCTGAATATTTGCAGTTATATAATAAATATAAAGAAATAGAACAAAAATTAAAAGAAAATTACGGAGATGATAAAGAAAGACAAAGAAAATTAGATTTATTAAGATATCAAATTGAAGAGATAGAAGAAGCGGATTTAAAAGTAGATGAAGAAGATGATCTAGAAGAAAAAAGAAAAATAATGCTAAATTCAGAAAAGATATTAGAAAACTTATCAGGAGCGGACGAAGTAATAGAAAAGACTAGTATAGACAGTATAAGTACAGTCATAAGAGCTCTAGAGAAAATAGAAAATATAGATAAAAAATATGAAGTTGTTAGTAGTAACTTAAAAAATATATATTATGAATTGCAAGAATTATCAAGAGATATTAGCAAATATAAAGAAGAAATATTTTTTGATGAAGAGGAAAGAGATTATGTAGAAGAAAGATTAGACTTAATACACAATTTGAAGAGAAAATATGGAAATACAATTAAAGAAATATTAGAATATAAAGAAGAAATAAAAGCAGAAGTAGAACGTATAGAAAATTTAGAAGTATATAATAATAATTTAAAACAAGAAAAGAAAAAATTAGAAAATAATATGGATATAATAACTGGAAAAATTCATAATTTAAGAAAAGAAAATGCACAAAAATTAAGTGAAAAGATAAATAGAGAATTAAATGAACTAGAAATGAAAAATGCAAAAATAAATGTACATGTAGACTATTCAGATGAATATTTAAAAACAGGAAAAGATATAGTAGAATTTTATATCATAACAAATTTAGGAGAAGATGAAAAAGAACTTTCAAAAATAGCATCAGGAGGAGAAATGTCAAGAACAATGCTTGCAATTAAGAAAGTTCTAGCAGATGTTGACGAAACACCAATATTAATTTTTGATGAAATAGATACAGGAATTAGTGGAAAAGCAGCAAATAGTGTAGCACAAAAATTAAAAGCTATAGCAAATAAGCATCAAATAATGTGTATATCACATTTACCAAATATTGCAGCAATTGCGGACTATAATTATTTTATAAGTAAAAATGTTCTAAACCAAAGAACACGTACATCAGTAAAATTATTAGAAGAAGATGAAGTTGTAAAAGAGATAGCAAGAATATCATCAGGAGAAGTAAATGATATTACTTTAAAATATGCAAATGAATTAAGAAACAAAAAAGCATCATAATTTGACAAAGTAGTAAAATAGGTGTATAATTTTATAAGCCAAAAAAGAGACAGGCGTTTTTCAAAAAAATTGAAAAGCGTCTTACATTTTGATTGCCCTTTTAGGGACGCGTCCTCAAAAGGAAACTAAAAGAGAGAAGGAGAATAAAGATGAAAAACCAAAAAATAAGAAACATAGCAATAATAGCACACGTAGATCATGGAAAAACAACATTGGTAGATGCAATGTTAAAACAAAGTCATGTATTTAGAGATAATGAACAAGTTGCAGAAAGAATAATGGATTCAAATGACCTAGAAAAAGAAAGAGGAATAACAATTCTTTCTAAAAATACATCAGTAATGTATAAAGACATAAAAATAAATATAGTAGATACACCAGGACATGCTGATTTTGGAGGAGAAGTAGAAAGAGTTCTAAAAACTGTTGATGGTGTTTTACTTTTAGTTGATGCTTTTGAAGGGGCAATGCCACAAACAAGAGAAGTTTTAAAGAAGTCATTAGCACTAGGTTTAAAACCAATAGTTGTTATAAATAAAATAGACAGACCAGGTGCACAACCAGAAAAAGTTGTAGACCAAGTTTTAGAATTATTTATTGAATTAGATGCTACAGATGAACAATTGGAATTTCCAGTTGTATATGCATCAGCTAAAAGTGGAATTGCTAAAATGGATTTAAATGAAGAATCAGATAATTTAAATTGTTTATTTGAAACTATAATAAATACAATAGATACACCAAATTGTGATGAAGAAGGACCTTTCCAAATGTTAGTTTCTAACATAGATTATGATGATTATGTTGGAAGAATTGCAGTAGGAAGAGTAGAAAGAGGTAAAATTTCTGTTGGAATGCCAGTTTCTATTTGTGGTAAAGAAGATAAAATAACACAAGGAAGAATTGGAAAATTATATATACATGTAGGATTAAAAAAACAAGAAGTAGAAGAAGTATCAGCAGGAGAAATTATTGAATTATCAGGACTTCCAAATATAAATATTGGTGATACAATATGTGATTTTAATAATCCAGAAAAGATACCATTTGTTGATATAGATGAACCTACAGTTTCAATGACATTTAGTGTAAATAATGGACCATTTGCAGGTAAAGAAGGGCAATTTATAACATCAAGACATATACGTGATAGATTATTTAAAGAACTAGAAAGAAATGTATCTTTAAGAGTAAAAGAAACAGATTCACCAGATAGTTTTGAAGTATCTGGAAGAGGAGAATTACATTTATCTGTATTAATAGAAACTATGAGAAGAGAAGGTTTTGAATTATTAGTATCAAGACCAAAAGTTATATATAAAGAAATTGATGGTGTAAAATGTGAACCAATTGAAAGGTTAGTTGTTAATGTTCCAGATGACTCAATAGGAACAGTAATTGAAAAATTAGGTCAAAGAAAAGCTGAAATGATAAATATGGAACCTGCTGAAGAAGGTCATACAAAAATAGAATTTAAAATACCAGCAAGAGGGTTAATAGGATATAGAACTGAATTTTTAACAGATACAAAAGGTGAAGGTACAATGAACCATATATTTGATTCATATGAACCATTTAAAGGTGAAGTTTTATCAAGAGTTAGAGGAACAATTGTGGCATTTGAAAATGGAAAATCAGTAACTTATGGATTATATAATGCACAAGACAAAGGAGACTTATTTATAGGACCAGGTGTAGAAGTATATGAAGGAATGATAGTTGGATTAAATTCAAGAGGAGAAGATTTAGCAATAAATGTTTGTAAAGAAAAACATTTAACAAATACAAGAGCTTCTGGGTCAGATGAAGCACTAAGATTAGTTCCACCAATCCAAATGTCATTAGAAAAAGCAATTGAATTTATTCAAGATGACGAATTAGTAGAAGTAACTCCTAAATCAATTAGATTAAGAAAGAAAATATTAGATTCAAAGGAAAGAGAAAGAGCAGCAAGAAATGCTAATAAACAATAATAAAAATATTAAAGAAAGTTTTGTTAAAGGCATATTAAAAAAATAGCCAGAATTTGACATATTGTAAATGAGAATATATAATATATATATAATATTATAGCAGGAGGAGAGCTTATGAAATATGAAGTTGACAACAATAGAACAGATCGGAAAAAGGAAAAAACATTAAAAGAACTGTGGAATGAAGCATATGGAAGCAGATATGAAGACTATTCTGAAGACAGTGATGAGGAGGAAAACGAAGAATGGTATGATTGACTAAGCTCTAAAAGGGAAAAAGTTTATCTTTTTCCCTAAATTATATATACAACTTGTAACTATTCAGAGGTAAAATATAAAAACACTAGAGATTATTAAAATTTCTAGTGACTTTGTCAAGTAAAGTGTGTAATTTTTTTTAATATTTAAAAATTTTTTGTAATCGATAATTAAAATGATAATTATCGATTATTTTTTCTTTTGTAAAATATGCATATTAGTGACACCAAAAAAACACTAATTTTATGGTTCATTTAATAAAAGTTAATATAAAGATTATTAACTTAACATAATGCATTTCTATTGGATACTATTTTTATAATAATTAATTAAAACTTTTTTTAATTATTGTTTATGATTTTTCTTGTTTGTTCCCATACATCTTGCTCTGTAAATTCATTGCCAATATTTTTTCCAAAGTAATCCACAATAGCTTTTTCCTGTTTGTCCGATATTCTAATAAAATTTTTTCTTAAATCTTCTATATATGAAACTGTTTTCAATTTCTTGTACCTCCTAATTTATATATTTTCATATTTTGTTATTCTTGCTTGCATTTCTGGATTCATTGCAATTTGATTTCGTACCATTGCCCAATTTGAAATTGGTCTGTCTTTCCATTTTTTATATAATTCTGTGACTCGTAAATACAGTAATTTAAATAATGAATTTTCATTTGGAAAAGATCCTCTTTTTGTTACTTTTCTAAAACTAGAATTTACACTCTCTATCGCATTTGTTGTATACATTACTTTTCGTATAGCACTACCGTAATTAAATAACTGTTCTACATGTTTCCAGTTTCTTACCCATACATCTACTGCTCCTGGATATTCTTTCCATGCCTGCTTGAATTTTTCAAATTCTGCTTCTGCTGCTTTTAAACTTGGTGCTCCATATATTTTCCTTAATTGTGCTGTAAATATTTTATAACTTTTGTTTGGTACATATTTTATTGAATTTCTTATTAAATGTACTATACATCTTTGTACTACTACATTTTTAAATATTGCTTTTGCTCCTTCTTCTAGCCCTGATACTCCATCCATTGAAATGAATAATATATCTTCAACTCCTCTAGCTTTCAACTCATCAAATATTTGCATCCAATTATGTTTGCTTTCTGTTTCATTTAGCCAAATCCCAAGTATATCTTTTTTTCCATTCGCATCATATCCTAATATTGTATATACTGCATGTTCTTTTGTTTCATAATCCTTTTTTATTGATACATACATACAATCTACAAACAAGAATGCATAAAATTTCTTTAATGGTCTATTTTGCCATTCTGTAACTTCTTCTATTATTTTATCTGTTATTTCTGAGACTGTTTCTGCTGATATATTAAATCCATATATATCTTCTATCGTTGAAGCTATGTCTCTTTGGCTCATCCCTTTTGCATACATTGATAATACTTTATCCTCAATTCCTGATACATCTTTTGTTCTTTTAGGTATTGCCATAGGCTCAAATGTTCCATCTCTGTCTCTTGGTGCATTTATTGGTATTTCTCCATATGTTGTTTTTAATGTTTTATTTGTATATCCATTTCTACGATTTTGTGTTGCTTTGTAACTATGATTATTACTTTCATAACCTAAATGTGCGTTCATTTCCCCTTGTAACATTGCTTCAAATATTGGACCAAATATATCTTTCATTGCATCTTGTACATCTTCTTTTGTTTCTGGTTGATATTGTTCTAATATCGCTTCTGCTAATGCTACTGCTTTTGGATCTCTTTTTATTTTTTTTCCCATATACTATTCCTCCATTTTTTTTATTATATATTTTTTTGTATCAAAAAGTAAAGTGCATAAGTTTGGTACCTTTAACTTACACACTTTATTTTACACTATCTTTCTAGTGCTTTTATATTGGTGAAAATTCAATAGTTTTTCCTTTAAAGACTTCT
>CAMMNR010000053.1 GCA_946498265.1 uncultured Clostridium sp.
TTTATTAATAGTTTCTAATTCAATTAATTTCCATCAAAACTTAAAAAATTATCAATTAGTATTAGGATTAAGCAGCAAAACTGATTCTTATATAGAACAAATCTTTCCCATTATACAACAAAAAAGAACTTAATAGTACAATTGGTACATTTCAAGTTCTTTCTTATTATTTTTTATAATTATTCTGCTGAACCTTCTGTTTCTGGAGCTTCATAAGCATCTAATATAGCTTTTTGAATTTTCTCTCTTGTTTCAGCATTGATTGGATGAGCTATATCTTTGAATTCTCCGTTTGGAGTTTTTCTACTTGGCATAGCTATAAATAATCCATTTTGACTTTCGATAACTTTAATATCATGAACTGCGAATTCGTTATCGAATGTTACAGAAGCAACAGCTTTCATTCTGTTCTCTGAATTTACTTTTCTTAAACGTACATCTGTAATTTGCATTGTGTGCGCACCTGCCTTCCTTAAGTTTTTAATAATTGTACATATATAGTATGTACAATTATATTATTCTTCATAAAAAAACTTTTTCCTTCTTTTTTTTACAAAAAAATTAAATTTTATTTCATTATTTAGTATTACAATTCATATCCTTAAATCTTACCACAATATCCTAAAATATATACTTTTGGATTGATTGAAACAATTTTAGAAATTATTATTTCATTTTTTGGAAAATGTCTGCGTTGAGATTTAGCTTAGTAACATTTTTCATAGATGATACATAATTTACTATATCACATTTTTAAATTATTATTCATTAAATATTTCACATAAAATATTAAAAAACTATTGAAATTTAAGTCATATAATTATATAATTTATCTGTTATTCACAAGGAGGGTGTTTTTAATGCCAAATATTGATAATTTAAAGAAATATAAAAATATACATATGATTGGAATTGGTGGAGTTAGTATGAGCGGGATCGCTGCCATTTTAAAAAATTGGGGATTCCATATAACTGGCTCTGATAGTTCAGAATCTGAAAATACAGAAAAACTTATTCAAGAAGATATAAAAGTAACTATTGGCCATAATTTAGAAGATGTAGCAAATTCTGATATAATAGTATATTCTGCTGCTATAAAATCCGATGACCCCGAAATACTTGAGGCTCATAAATTAAATATACCAACTATTGAAAGAGCGGATTTTTTAGGTGAAATCACTAAATGTTTTAATGATACAATATGTATTTCTGGAACTCATGGTAAAACTACTACTACTTCTATGGTTTCTCTTTGTTTTATAGAAGCATTGCAAAATCCAAGCATTCAAGTTGGCGCTTATCTAAAACAAATTGATGGTAATTACCTAGTAGGAGATAGTGAACATTTTATTATAGAAGCTTGTGAATATGTTGAAAGCTTTTTAAAATTCAGCCCTAAAGCTGAAATTATATTAAATATTGATAATGACCATTTAGATTATTTTAAAACTTTTGATAATATAAAAAATGCTTTTATTAAATATGTAAAACTATTACCAGATGATGGTTATTTAATTGCAAATGGTGATGATTCTAATTGTATGGATTTATTACAATACACAAATGCTAAAACAATTACATATGGCATAACTAATAAGAAAACAAACTTTTTTGCTGTAAATATTGTTTTTGATAATGATGGTTTTCCTGAATTTGATGTTTATCATAATGATGAATTTTATGAAAGAATTAAGCTTTCTGTTCCAGGAATGCATAATGTTTTAAATGCCTTATCATGTATTGCTTTATGTGATGCATACCATATTGATAAAAAATATATTAAAAGTGCTTTACTAAAATTTACAGGTGCTCATAGAAGATTTGAATTTAAAGGAAAAATTAACAATATTGCAAGCGTATATGATGATTACGGTCATCATCCAACTGAGATAATTGCAACAGCAAAATCTCTTATGAATAAAAAATATAATAAATCTTGGGTCATTTTCCAACCTCATACTTATAGCAGAACTAAAACTTTATTAGAAGACTTTGCCAAAGCTCTTCTTAATTTTGATAATATTATTGTTTTAGATATTTATGCCGCTAGAGAAAATAATACATATAATATAACCTCTAAAGATTTAGTTAATGAAATATGCTCACTTGGAAAAGATGCCCATTACATTCCTGATTTTAATGAATGTGTAAATTTTGTTAAAAATAATGTTCAAGACGGCGACATTGTAATTACTTTAGGAGCTGGAACAGTTACTCAAGTTGGACCTTTACTTGTAAAATAGATCAAATAAAACAAGTCATTCGACTTGTTTTATTTGTTTTAGCATAATATCTCCAAAAACTCCATAACCTTGAGTAGGATCATTTACTAATACATGTGTAACTGCTCCTACAAATTTTCCATTTTGTATAATAGGTGATCCGCTCATTCCTTGTATTATACCACCTGTCTTTTCAATTAATTTGGGGTCTGTTATTTTTATTTTCATACTTTTATTATCATAATTATTTTCTTTAAAAATTTTTTCAATTTCAATTTCATATTCTTGTATATTTCTATTATCTAAACTGCATAATATTGTTGCTTTACCTGTTTTTATTTCATCTCTTAAAGCTAATTCCATTTTTTTTGAAGTATCAATATTTAAACTTGACAAATTATCAACTATACCATATATGCCAAATTTAGTATTTTTATAAATTGTACCTATATTTGCTTGATTTTCAACTGTTCCTTGTATTCTACCTGGTATTCCTTCTTCTCCTTTTTCTATATCCAATATTCTAGTTGTTACAAACTCTCCTGATGCTATATTTATTAGTTGTTGTGTATCTATATCAGTAATACCATGACCTAATGCTCCAAAACTTTTTGTTTCTGGTTCATAAAAAGTTACTGTTCCTACTCCTGCTGCACTATCTCTAACCCATAGTCCTAATTTATATTGATTATCATATGATTGAACTGGTTCTATACTGCATTCTTTAGTTTCTTCTTCATGTATATATTTTATATTTACATTTTCTCCTTTTGAATTGTTTACCTCATCTATTAAATCTTGAGTTGAGTTTATTATATTTTCATTTATTTGTATTATTGTATCTCCTTCTTGTATTTGCGAGTTTTCGTATGGTTTATATTTTTTATTATCTTTTCCTTCTATTTCAGACATACCAACTACTAAAACTCCATTAGTATATAACTTTAATCCTGCAATATTTCCTACTGGAATTACTGTAGTTTTAGGTAATGTATTTACTTCTACTGTTTTTAATTTTACTTTATCAAATAAACTAACTTCCAAATTCTTTTTTCCTACTTTTTCAGTTATTTCACTATTTGAACTTGTTTCTAATATTTCTTCGTTTTCTTGTTTTATGCTTATTCCAAATAGTTTTTTTATGTTTATGTTTTCCCCTTCAAATAATACTAGTTTATCTGGAATTGATTGTATTAGTAAAAAATATGTGTAAAATACAAACAAAAAAAATACTAATAATAGCTTTAAAAAAAATTTTTTCATTGTATCCCTCCGATTTTCACATTATATTTAATTTCAATATAAAGTCTTCAAATTATATAATGTAAAAATAATTTTTCGCTATTATTAGTATTAACTTTTTATTTTTTTATATACATTAATTTGTAACTTCATCAATTCTTGTGACTACATCATCTCTTGTAACTCTATATTGTCCATATCGCTCCCTTGCTAATGCTGTATAATATAGTTTTGCTAATTGTCCCTCTTTTGAAGTTTCACCTCTACTAGCATATTCTTTCATTAATTCAGATATTGATTGTCCTGAGTTTTCAAAATTTGGATTTATTATAGAATTATATGATGCCTGATCTCCTCTTGGATAATAATATATAGTTTGTTCATACACTTCGTCTATTCCATCTGGATTTCTCCATGTTGCTAATCCTGTTCTTCTTTCAAAATCAACATTATATATTCCTATTGTATTATTTAAATCTTTATTTAGGACTTCTGGGTCTGTAAATTTATAATATTCACCTGCTTGTGTATCTAATAAATATATTGATTCTTCTGAAACAAAATCTTCATTTATATCATTTTGTACAATTGCATGTCCATTATATACTTTCCCACCTATATTTAAACCTTGTAAAAATGTAATAACAGATATATTTTCGGTTAATTGTTCCCATTCATATTCTTCTAATTTTGGCATTGCAAAATTAACATCTGATGTTGATACTTTATTATAATTTGAAATAGCAACAATTAAATTTGATTCTATTGAGTCTTTTATAATTTCTAATCTATGTGCATTAAAATCAGAATTTTCATCTTCTATATAATATGTACTTGCTCCATATAATTCTTTAAATATATCTCTTTTTATAGTAAAAGGTGTATTTTCGTCTGTATATCTATTTCCTTCTACATCTACTGCATCTTCTGTTGATAAGTCTCCTAAGTTGTAATCATTTAGTACTCTATCTTTAAACTCATATGCCTCTTTATAAAAATTTACTGCATTATCATTATTTATTATACTATCAACAGTTTTATTGTTTTGTGGTAATATTTCATCATTTATCATTGAAAATACTTCTTCTCCATTTCCTGTTATATTACCAACATAATATTTAGCACCATTTATTTTTTTAAATGGATATTTTACAATCCAACCAGCTAATTGGTTTTGTGCTTGGTTATCTTGGACATATATTTTATTTTCAAAATCTGTTGGATTATATTTTTCTACAGTTGTTATAGTATTTGTTTCAGGATCATTTATTTTTTCAGTCTCATTCGGTATATATACTTTTTGACTTAATCCTTCATTTCTTCCATCTTCTACACCTATTGTTATTCCTCTATATGTATAATTATCTCCTACTTTATTTACTCCTGTTAATAAATAACCTGAATCATTTACATTCTCACCATCTATAACTCCTTGAATTGTTATATAATTATCTAATGTATATGTTATTACAAAGTCATCTTGACCTCTTTTATATCTGCAACTATAATATATATATGGCTTTAATCCATTAATTTCTTGTCCATCTGAATACGTAGAATCGTCTTCTAGACTATTTATAGTACTTTCATCTAATTTATTGTCATATGCTGAATAAATATAATATCCATCATATAATGTGTATACTATTGCTGGTACATAGTTTTTTAAGACATCTTCTCCATATCCAGACATTTTAAAATTCCCAGCTAGTGAATTATAAAATGTTGTTACAGATGCTTCAATGTCTCTAATTTTGGAATTAGCAATATCTGATGTTGTACTATTTGCCATATTTAATTGAAAAGCTTTTATTGCATCATATGTTGCACTTTGTAATTTTGAGTCATATGATACTTGCAAATCTATTGTTTTTATTTGATTACTTGCATAGCTGTTTAATAATATTGCCATTGGTAATATTATTATAATAGCTAAAAGTGCTAATCCTGATATTTTCATAAGATAACCTTTCTTTAGTTTTTCACTAATTTAAATAATTATACTCAAATAGCTTGTAATTTTATTACAAGCTATTTCCCCTTTTATTTAGTTTCCATCTGCTGTTACCATTGCTGTTTTTTCTCCTGCATTAGAATAATTTTCATTTCCTGAAACCAAATAGAAGAAATTATTTAAAACATCTCCTATTGTTTGATTTGTATTTTTATAACTTGCTGTGAAAATGTCGCCTTCCTTTAGATAATAAATTCTATTTTCTTCTATTTCACCTTCAATCTCTGCTGTGTATACTGTATAATATACATTTTCACCTATTTTATCTGCTTGCGCTTGTTGAACTTTTTTACCTAAATTTGAATCTTTAATTTGAGCTTCCATTTCTACTTCATATAAATTACCTGTAGAAGCTAGTTGTTGGTCTAGTTCATCAATATCTTCTTGTGATATCTTTCCTGTTGATGCTACTTTATCTACAAAGCTTGTTAGTGCTGATTGTGCAACTAATTGAGAAACATCATCTGTTCTATCTGCCATTGTCATTAGTGGAAATACAAATAATAATACTGCTGCTACTCCAATTGAAATTATAACTATTAATGTATCACTCATAATTTCCCTCCTTGTATAAATATATTTAATACCTGTTTCTGATTTATTGTGGTGGAATAACAAAACTATATGTTATAATTCTTTTTCTATATTTATTCCTATCAGGTACTGCATTACTTATATTAAATTCATCATCTGTGTTATCTACTTGATTTGGATTTCTTATTTCATCTTGAACATATACACCTAATGACTCTTTAATATTATATTGAGTTTGATGAGAAACAATATAATTATATAGACTTTCAGTTCCCATCTTTACTATTCCAAACTTTCTTCTAAAATCAGATTCATTAGTTTCATATTCATGATATAAGATTCCGTCTATAAATTCTTTAGGATCTGGCATATTAACAGCATCTATTTCTTTTATATCTAATCCTGTTTCTCTATCTTGATATAAATAATAGTCATCTGGAAATTCAAAAACTATTTTGTAATTTTCTTTATATGATCTATATATTGAAGGTATTATTGTTTCTAATCCTACATATCTATTTGTATCATTTTCATTGCTTAAATAATAAAATCTTTTTCTAACTTCTTCGTCTTGCATAGTGAAAGCTTCTCTATCTGAATATCTTAAAACAGAATCTATCGCTTCTCTAGCTTGTGAAAAGGCAAGAATAGCAATAGTAAGACCTATTACAAATAATAATACTGATCCAGCCATTTTTAATGCATCAGCAACGTTTTCCATGCTATTCCTCCTAATTATATAAATATTTTCAATATATTTATGAGTTAGTTGTTATTTTAATGTTCTTAACATATCCTAGATTATCACTATCAGCTGTATTTTCATATTCTAATTCCACTTTATATTCTTTTTTAGTATCAATATCAGATGTAGAAGTTTTAGTTTCTCCATCAACACTCACAGTTACATCTGGTAATGATGAGTCTGAATTACTTGCTAATACTTCATTAATTAATGATTTTACAACTGAACCTTTTTGCCTATTCCCTTCATATTTTAGAAATTTATTGTTAAATGCTGTTATCTCAGCTTGTGACATACCACTGTTGTTAACTGTGTCTTGTGCTTGGTTGAATATTAATATACCTAAAGATATTAATAATATAGCTAATAATATAGCTCCTGCAATAATTAATGCTTTTGATGCATTCTCCATAAAAAATCTCTCCCTTCGTATTTTTTAATATATATTCTTATGTTAATTAACTATTTTATATAGTTAAAATTTTAATAACTAAATTTTTATGATGTAGTTTGTTCAAATTTCATGTATTTTATCTTTTTAGTATTATTATGATATTGAATTTCACTACATTTAAACATTATTTCTCCATAATAGTACACAAAATTTTGCATGCCATTATTATAAAATGTTTCCATATTGTAAGTAGTATCATTATCTAAAAATTGTATATCTATATTTATTGAATTATTTCCATTATCTATATATTTTCCTTTATTATCTTTTGGTATTTGATTTTTTTCATTTTTGTTTACAGCTTTATTTATAATTGTTGTCATATCTAAACCATTTATTTCTTTTTCTGCATATCTTTCAAATTCAAGATTCTCTCTTTGTGCTTCTTTTATGTTTGCATTATAATTTAAGTATAGATATGCAATTGTGGAAACTATAGCTATAATTATAAAGAAAAATATTGCAATTTTTTTCATTTTAACTCCTAATAATTACATTATATCATTATAAAAGACTTTTTTCAATATTTTATTAATTTTTAATCCTTTTTTTTAATTATTTTAGTTAATATTTTTATTTTATGTTTCTACTTCTCTGTAAATTTTATTAATTTTACTCTCCCTGTTTCATTATATTCTATTCTTGTACATATAAAAGTCGTTGCTAAATATGACCTTTGAGTATCATTTGTGTCTATAGTTTGATTTAAATCTATAATATTTGTATATTTTGATAATAATTCTTGTGATTTTTCTCCTATATCTTCTTGTAAATTAGGATAACCATCTAAATTGACTGTAACTTTATATTCTTCTTCAAATCCTGTATAATCTTTGTATTTGTTATTATTGTTATGTGCTAAATTAGCAACAGAAATTATATCATATATTGTAATGTCATCTCTATCGGAATATATGGTATATTGTGCATTATATTGTGTTAATTGATTATCATACATTCTGTCACGAATTTCACTAGAACTTTGCCCAAATGTTATAAAAAGATACATACCTAATGTTAATATTAATACTCCTATTAATATTCCTGCTGCCATAATTAAAGCTTTTGATGCATTTTCCATATATTTCCCTCCTTTAATTATGGTTGATTTTTTTCTGGAGTAACATCTTCAAATTCCATTTTACTTATTCTTCCATCTACTCCATCACGTTGTATCTCTGTACATGCAAATACTTTTGTTTGTTTATCTTCTTCTGGTAATGTTTTGAAATCTCCTGATATATTTTCATAGACTTCTTCTATATTTGTTTCTATGAAATATTCTTCGTGTAATGCATTATTGCTTTCTATTTTATTGTATATACTTTTTAATTCCATTAAAGTTAAGTCTTTTTTATTATATGGCTCAAACTGATTATTAAATTCTGCTATTTGTGCTTGATGTACTGAAATATCTTCATTAGATTTATAATTAGACAAATTATTTCCCAATAATACTAATGCTCCTATTATCATTAATGCAATTAGTATTCCTCCAGCCATCAGTAGGGCTTTTGATGCATTTTCCATATTTCCCTCCTTAAGTCATTGTTGTCATTGTAGTAAATGCACTTGACATACTTGTTAGACCTATAAATACTAATGGTATTATTAGATATCCAACAAACATACATACCATTGGTGCAAATCCTATAAATTTTCCTATCATACCTTTTCTAGCAATTAGTCTTTCATTTGATTCTTTTCTTTTTTCTCTATAGTAATCTCTTTCTGAATCTAATTCGTCAAATGCGTCTACTATTGGTATTCTTTCTACTGCTGCTTGTAAACTTTCTATTATACGTATTAATGGTGTATAAGAAACTTCTTCTTTCATTTGTTCTAGTGCTTCCCATGCACCTGCTTCATAGTTATTAACACATCTTGTTATTGGTGATTTGAATATATTTGAATATCTTTCTAACCATTCTAATATTATTTCAACACTAACTCTTTCAATTCTCATAAGCATCAGTATAATTGTTTGGAATTGCATTACTTCGTCTTCCATTTCTAGTTGTCTCATTTTTACTTGGAACATTAAAATCCAAATTGGTGCCATATATGCTACAACAGCAAATACTAATGCTAATAAGATTTCAAACCATTGTATATATTCACTATTTATAATTTTTAATTTGTCAAAGATTCTTTGAGCTGCTTCTGCAATTTCAGCTTCGTCTTCTCCTTCAAATTCTGTTGACCTTGAAAGTACTACATTTATTTCATCTACTGTTATGTCCATTTGGCCTTTAAATCTATCTAAGAAAATATTATCTCTTTCAGTAACTTCCATTGCTTTTAATTCATCTTTTTCTGATAAACTTCCCATTATATTATAATCTGTTGTCGGTTCTGTATAGACATAATTTATTGCTATTGTATGTAATTGATTAAATATAATAATAGATGCTATACATGTAATAATTGCCATAGTAATTCTATTTATATATAACCATTCCATTTTTAGATGTGATGCTGAGTCTTTTAATAATTGTATTATTTTTCTATATTCTTTTGTTCCTTCTTTTGGTATAAATAAATCTACAAATTTCTTTATCCATTTATTTTTGTATAATTTTGCTTGCCATGGATTTTCTGTATTTTTTGTATTTATTCCTGTTGAACCATTATCTTTTAATTTTCTAACTAGTATATATGCTACAAATGTTAATATTAAAATTAAAATTTGTACTACCATTCCTATTTTCCCTTGATACCAGTCTGCTGTGAATGGAAAATTAGTTACTGCCCAACTTTTTAGCGGTTCTAATAATAAAACTGGTGCTATTGATATTACTGCTAAACTTTGGAACACGTAATTTAATTTGTCCCTTTTTAATATTTCTAGTTGCATTTCTTGTGTAATGTTATCTACATTTTTTAAATATAATGATGCTCCATTTACTTTTCTGTCTCCAAATTCTTTTGTCAAATATGATATACCAGCAAATTCTTTTAAGAAACTGTTTGGTGCTATATCATAGTATTTTTCTAGTTCTGTTTCTGGATCATCTGATATTAATATTTCGTATATTTTTTCTCCTTGTCTAGAAACACTTTTTTCATCATCTTGTGATACTTGATAAATTGCTTCTTCAACCATGTTATATTCATGATAAGCATGTCTTATTTCTGAGAAGAAATCTATTTGTTCTTTTAATATATTGTTATCTATTTTGTCTACTAAACCATCTA
>CAMMNR010000054.1 GCA_946498265.1 uncultured Clostridium sp.
GTAGCCGAAAAGGGGCGACTAGATGGTTCTAGTCCGATGGAATTTTCTAATTATTCCATCTTAACACATTCTAGCACTTGACAGCGACATCATCGCGACATTGATGCTCTTTTTTTACTTTTTTTGTAATTCTTTGAATTTGACGCCTTGTAAGACCATACTTTATTTCTAAATTTGCATTTGTTAAATGGAAATATACCTTATCAAAATATATTCTTAAGTCTCGGTCTTTTATTCTTTTGTATATGTCCCTAAGCTTATATTCAGCGTTGTCAATCTGTTTTGTCATTTCTGCGTATAGCAATAATGCGTCTTCTCTAGAATGTAATCTTTGCCCGCCGTCCACTCTATTATCTGAGAAAGAGCTTGTTGTCTTCTCAAGCTTTGTTTTTAATATTTCTATCTTTTCGTAATTCACGTTATTAAGCTCACTTATAATCTTATCAGCTTCTTTGATTTCAGGTATCATTACTTCACCCCCAACAATTCTTTCATATCTTCATCTGTATAGACCCTGTTTTTATATGGCTGTTTTAATCTATTATTCGTTTTATTTAATTCTGCTAATAACATCTTTCTGTTATCATAATAAGTTAATTTTTGAATATTATTTTGGTAACATTTTATTAGTTCATAATCATTTAAATATTTTCTTCTTTGTTTTCTCAGTTCCTTTATTTGCTTAACTATTTTGCAACACTGAGGAGCATTTAAAGGGTCGTTTTCTATCACGTGATATAAATCACTTAATTTATAATCTACTTCCTGCTGTAAACTTGATAATTGGTTTTTATACTCGTCTAATTCTTGTAGCAAGTTTATAGCTTGATTTATTTTTTCTAATACATTCATAGCCTACCCCTATTTTTCTTCATTTTTTCTTACTTTATCAGCAAACTCATCATTTCCTAAAGCTATACCTATCACTAAAACAAGAATTACCCATACCCAGCGAATAACTGGCATTAAACAAAAAACTAACGCATTAAAATTTCTTTTTATAAAACCGTTTCTTTTGGGATTTAATTTTAACCAATTTTCTTCTGTTAAATACAATGCTGATTTTAATGAAATAAAGCTAATTACAGTTTTAAATATATATTCTTCTATCATTTAATCACTCCTCCGGCATTTGATAAACTTTATTATTATCTTTTTTCTTTATTTTAATATCTCCATATGCATCAATAAGTACTCTTTTTCCTTCAATTTTATTTTGTATTTCATCTAATACCTCAATAGCTCTTTCTTTTGATTTATAAAAACCTAAATTTACAAAACTATCGCCATCAAAATAACTGATTCCATATTTTTCTTCCACTTCATTTGCCCTTATGTAAAAATTATTTGCATAAACTAAAGCTTCTTTATTTCGAATTCTTATCCACATTTTTTATCACTCACTTTCTCACATATGCAATTGTTTTTATTATCAAATAAATTATCTTTAACAAATAATCCTAAAATAAAAATTGTAAATATCATTAAAATAATTAAAAATATCGGCATAATATATTCCATAATTGAATCCATCATTTATTTATCAGTCCTTTCTAAATTATCTTCTTCATTTATATTATTAATTCTTTTTAAATTTTCCCATCCAATACTCACATTAAACCCTAATTTTTTCGCTTGTCCAACAGTCAAAGCCTTCAATTCTATTTTTTTATTTGGTTTCAATGGAATTTCTTTATATTCCCACCATTCAGACCCATCATATTCGTGCCTTTCTAACCACCAATTATCACCAACAACTAACAAATCTTGTGCAACCTCTGGAGCACCATATCCATTATCATATTTCACATTTGCAATATTTAAAAACTCATTAACATCAAAATAATATTTTCCATCACCAACCCAGTTAATATCATTAATTGTTTTATTATTATCTTCTAAAACCTCTCTTGTTTCAACTAAAAGATTACTCATTTATTATCATCTCCTAATATTTTTTTATAATCTTCATCTATAATAGCCTTAAAATAATGTGTGCAATAAGTACAGTCAAAAGGGTCTGTTATATGGTCTAAAAATAAATTTTTATGTTCTTCTTCCCACTTTTTAGCACCGCAACTAATATAATTACTATATAAATCATCATATCCTAAACCACAATCGCCACATCTAGTATGTATATAAATAACATCTTGTCCTGCATATTTATTAAACATTATTTCATCTTTTTCAAAATGATATTTTATTAATGAAATTGTTGTTTTTAAACATTTATTATTCATTCTGCCATCTCTCCAATTCTTCTATTGATTTTTCTAACATATCAATAAATTCTTCTATTTCTTTTTTTGTTTTAAATTTATTCCAATTAATGTCTAAAATAGTTATATCTTTTTCTTTCATAATTTCTTCTGCCCATTTAAATTGTTGAGAATTATAGTCTATCTTACTCATTCTGCCATCTCTCCAATTCGTGAGTCAAGCTGTCTAATTTCATTTCGCAAATATTTTCAGAACTTTTATAACTGTTTGCAGTATATTTTAAATCTTCAATTAACCTAATTCCAAACCCTATAACAAACGCTTGTACCATTATAATGCTAACTGAAACTACTAATGTTATCCATAAAATATCTTCTTTACTCATGTTTTTTCTCCTTTGGTAGTATAATTTCAACAGTATTATTTAATTCTCTGGTATCAAAGACTCTATAAAGATTTTCTTTTTCTAAAAAATTGGCTTTTTTATTGTAAGTGTATACTGTATTGTCAAAAATAACTCTTGTTTTATCTGGCAATAAGTCCTTTGAAATTTTAATTAATAAATCAATTATTTTCATGCTTTCCATGTTCCACCTCTTTTAAAATATCTAATAAATTATCTATATAATTACTAGGATAACCACCCGTTTCTTCCGTAAGTTCTTTTATTTCATAAATAATCTTGCTTATTTTATTAATTACTTCTTTGTATTGATGAGCTTCTTTCTTCCAATTCTTCATTTCAGTAAATAACTCATCAAATATATCTTTTGGAATTAAGTAATGGTCTGAACCTTGAATATAATATTGTAAATAATCTTCTCTAGTCATTTATCTTCCACCTTTTCTACAAGTCCTGCGTGAATTAAATCGTATAGGATCACATTTCCATTATCATCTGTTGGGTTTGATATTTTTCTATTGTCAAAAACCATTAGAACGGTAACATCAAAAATATTTTTGTAATGATATATATTTTTATCTTTTATAAACCCAAACTTCTCTAATTCTTTTAAATCTACATTGTCTTTAATTTTTAACATCTATTTAAACCCCATCCCTTCATATTCAAAAAATACTTTTCCTCTATATTTTCCACATTTTGAACAAACTAGATATCTATATTCACCGCTTGCCAACATAGACCAATCTTTTGATTTATAATATTGAAAATCATGTTTGCAAAGTAGTCTTTTATACCATGGCTTCTTCCATTGAATACTTATTTTTTTACTCATTGAACCACCCTAATTCTTCTGCTTGTTTATTTATAGCTTGTAAAAGTTCTAAATACAAATAACTTCCTAATCTTCCATATTCGAAATCTATATTTTTAAGTTCTTTCCAAAATATTATTTTTTTTGGTAAAGCCCCATTATTCTCTACTTGATCTATAGAAGAAATATAAGTATTTTCTTTTGTTTTATTTTTATTTTGGTACACAACTTTAAGTTCAGATTGCACACAATTTTCATATCCTAATTCTTCAAACCTTTCTTTAGCACTCATCTTTCTCACCCCTTATCTGTTTTAGTATCTTTTTCTTATCTTCCTTTGATAAATTCCAATTTTTCCAAACTTCGTCCTCTAATTCAATTATTGCTTTAATATCACCTAATAATTTGAATTTGAAGTACATTCTTTTAAAAATTGGTAACCAGTAATCATCTCCCTCTGCCAAATCACAAAGGTCTATATAGTGCATTTCCCGTAATAATTTATCCCATACTCTAAACTTTATCTCTCTATTCATCTTTAACATCTCTTTCTAAATTTATTTTTCCACTCATTAAATCAGGTAATAATTTATCCCTCAATTCTGCTAAATATATGTTTTCTTCGTTGTTTAGATAATGAATAAATTGTACCCAAGATTGCAATGCAAATATTAATACTTCTGATATGTTTTCTTTATCATTGTTAATTAATTGAATTTCATTTTGTCTTTTAGAAATAGTAATAAAATTCTCTTCTAAAATATCTAAATTAAGAAAACTTAAATTTTCTATGATACTTTTATTATTTTTGGAGCTTTCAAGCATTAAATCTATTGTACTTTTTAAACCTAATGAGTTAGCAACTTTATCATTAATTATTAATTTTAAATTATTCTTTTTTCTTATTACTCTGTTTAAATCTTTAATTATATCCTCATATTCTCTAGTCTTGTTTTCTTGAAATTCTTGTTCTATATATCTTGATGGGCTTAATACGTAATTTTGTTCTTTTATATCTTCAATTGATACTGATTTGCAAAATTCTTTTTCTTCTTTATGTTCTTTAATAGCATTTATTACATAATCAATTTGTTCATCATTAAAAACATTTATTTCTTTTTTATATACTCTACTTGTATGACTTTTACCTCCAAACTGTCCTCGTTGCTCCCTAATTTCTTTGTCACACTTATTACTCATATTAATCATTTCAATTTTTGCCGTATCTTTATTTTTGTTAAATATCATAATGCAAGTTGGTATATTGGTTGCTTCAAACATCTTATCAGGATTCAATATAACAGCCTCTAATAAATTGTTATCTACTATATATTTTATAATTGTTTTTTCTTGATTGTTATTTGTAGTTAATACTCCATTCGGTAAAATAAATATTGCTTTATCATTATTCTCTAAAGCCGTTAATATAAAGGCATAATTTGCATTACTTTCAGGCGGTAATACTGTTTTATTAAATCTATTTTGAACTTGAGCAAACACTGGATATTCCCATTTTAAATTAAATGGTGGATTACTTATTACTGTTTTCATTTTATTATTTCTATTTTTGAAAACCTTTCTTCACTAGATATTTTATATTCATGAAATACTTCATCTTGCAATATATCCATGTTATATACTACTGCACTAATATTTCTAACTGCTAAATTAAAGAGTAAATAAGGAATAACATTCTCATCTATTTCTTTGCATACAAATTTCTGATTTTTATTTGCTACCCATTTTTGAATTGTTAAAGAACCACTACCACTACATAAATCAGTTACTATTTCATCACCATCACTTAACTTTGAAATCAATTTCGCTAAGCTCAACGGTGTATAATCTTGCTTTTTTTCTTCACGATCCGCTTCATAATATTGATATATTTTTTGTAACCAGTCTACTTCTAAATTTTTTACAGCATCAACAAATTTTTCGTAGTACTCTTTTTTGTTATTTAATGTTATGTCTTTTAACTTTTCTGTTAATTCTTTTGTTGTGTGAATGTCAAAAACATTATTGATTTTAGTGATTAAATCGCTTAATTCTATATCATTATTCATCTAACCACCCTAATTCTTTCACCTCATTTTTAATTCTTTCTAATTGCCTTTTAATTTTATATGCAAGTGTTTTAGATATATCATTTGCATCAATATTGTAGTATTCACTAAATTGAAACAACAAACACATTACATCAGTTATTTCTTCGGCTATGTGTTCTGTGCTACAATATCTTCTTGGCTCTTCGTATTGTGTAATAGCCTCTTGCAACTCAAATACTTCTTCAGCAAACTGTCTTTGTTGAGCATTTACTCCATAGTGTTTGATTATTTTTAGTAAGGCTTCCCTCATTTGTTATCTTCCTTTACATATTTGTTAAATACATATCCCGGCGTTTTCATATCGTCCATAGAACTGTTTTTGATATGCTTCCTATATTCTTCCCATGCCTTATCAAACCACGGTTCATTGCCGTATTTTTCTATTAAATCGTCTAAAATTACGCATACCATTCCTGGTAAATCAACATAAAAATCTTTATTCATCCACTTATTCCTTTCTAAGCAAAGATATCTGCTCTTTCAAACATTTCTTTCGTAACTAATGATTTAACATCGTCAATATTTAATATAGTTTTGTTATAAACAGAATAGCTTGGTTCTTCTGTAATTATTTTCCTATCTGTAAGGTTTTCATCTCCACACACATCAGGTTCAATTATATCTATCACTTTATAACCATTAACGTAGTCCCCTACTTCTATTAAGTCGATTAAATCGAAACTACACTTTACAATATTGTAAAAATTATCAATTTCTCCCCAATCATCCCATTCGTGATATACATCAAATTCTTCATCATATTCTGTATAAAATCCATAATTTGAGTCAGCTGTTTTTCGATGATCATAATATTGAAATATATGACCTTTATCAGATCTTACATACATACCATTTTTTAACTTCACAATTAATCATCTCCATAACTATATATTTTTTAGACGCACATTTTAAAATAATTGCGTCTTAACTAAAAATTTATGAACTTATATCACCAAAATAATCAACTATTGAAAGTGGTGGTTTGAAATATTCTTTAGACGTGTTAAAGACAAATTCACACATAGCACTAACCTTGTTACAAACTTCTTCTAAAAGATTAGTCATTTATTATCACCACCTATTATTTCTTTATACTTTGATAAAATATCTTCATAATTTTTCTTTGCTGTTTCATTTTTCATTATTTTAGTTGTTATATAGCTTTTTCCTGATATTCTTCCAGCATAATGTATTTCTTCCAAATCACTTTTAATGGTGTCTAAAAAACCATCACACATATTTAATTTCTCTTCTAAATACTCTATAAATTCTTTTTGTTGAGCCAATAATTCAGTGTTTCTGTGTGTACAATCAATAAATTGTTTATCTTCTTCTGATACTTCTCCTTTGTTGACAACATCTTTTAACACATTCCTTTCAAATTTTAATTGATTGAGGTATTCTCCATTTCTTAAATATTCAAGTTGTTTTTTTAATTCTTGGTTTTCTTTTTTTAAACCAGCAATTATATCATCTTTTGTATATTCGACGTATGGGTTTTCTCCTGGTTTTAAACTGTCAATAATACCTTCTTGTTCCCACTTTTCTAAATCTTTAAAAGTCATTTACTTATCCCTTTCTACTACATATTTAATACTTTCAAATTGTTCTTTTGTTACTACTGATTTAATATGTATTTCATCAACAAACATTCTATAATGGTCTGGTAATCCAAATACACCCTGTTCATCTCTCATTTTTATCATTGTTTCTGTCACTTTTTCTCCATTTACATAATCTCCTACTTGTATTAAATTTGTTATGTTGAAACTAAAGACTGTAATTTCATCTTCAAACACAAAGAAATTGAATGAAGTAGGCACTTGATGACCATTTTTATCAACATATATAACTTTTCTATCATTCCACACGACTACACTTATATTAGGCTTTTCTACTATTTTAGCAATACCTCGATGTGTTCTAACATACATTCCTTCTTTTATTTCCAAATTAATCACCTCAATCTAGTCGATTTCGACCAGTTTAAATTTCCTCAATTTCTATTCCAAATCTTTTCACAAATAATTTTTTCTTAATCTTGTATACTTGTGTACGGTAACCTTTCGTATCTACAACGTGCATACCTTTATCATCTTTATAAACGAAGTCTGCTACATAAGTGATAGCTCTGTATGTTTTACCATTTAATTTAAAACTAGGTTGTAAAATAAATTTTTCTTGTAACCTTAACCCTGATATCTTTCCGGCGTCTCTAAGTATCTTTAATTTTGTATAGTAATTGGCTTCTTTTTTTGAGTCGAATAGTATGTTATCTACTACGACCTTTTTATTTCTATACTTGTTCATTATTAACCTTTCCCATAGTTCTAAATAACTCATATTCAAATTTGCATAAATTGTTTTTGAATACTCTGCGACAACAATGGCTACAATAGACAAATTTATTCTTTGCAGGTACATATACAGCATGCCCACATTTACAAATATGTCTAATCTTACTTAATTCATCAGCTCGTTTACGTTCTTCTTCCATCATGTTTTTAAACATTTTATCAGCCCCACTTTCTGTAAACCAAATCTTCTTCTTTCCAATTTGGATATTTTGATTTAAGATAATCTCTTATTGTTTTCTTAATCTTTTCATGCTCTTTTTTAGTTCCGAAATCATATCTACGATGACATTTATTTTGAGTTAATTCGGTACATAAAGTAACTACATTCTGCTCTATCCCTAAGCCACCATGTTGCCTAGAAATATAATGAGCGTTAGGCATTACGTTATATGAGTTCCCACATACTACGCAACACCCTCCGTCTCTTTCCCATACTCTCTTCTTTACAGACATTGGAATATCAGTAGCTTTACTTCTTTTTGTTTTCATTTTCAACACCCCACATTGCTTTTAAATCTGCGATTTCATCTGGTGTCATAGTTTCTATTCCCATTGACTGTGCTTCTTCAACAGTACCATCTATTAATTTAGACATTTCTTTTGTATTCATTTCAGAACTAGGAAGATAAACGTTATATGTTTTGAATAACCTATCGCCTTGTTTACGAACTCCATCTTGTTCATAATATTTAACTAAATTTTCTATTGGAACATCGTACGGAACACATACAACATACCTTTGTCCATATTGTTTTAACATGCATAAATGAATAAATTCTTTACTCTGATTTAATGCGTCAGCTATTTTATTAACTAATACCCAGTAATAAGCGTTAGCGTTAAGAGAACGTTTATGTTTGTATTCCTTAACCTCATACTCTTTAGTCTCGTCTAGCTGTAACATTTTAGGTATAAGTTCTTTAATTGTCCCTACCATGTAATAACCTCTAATCTAGGAAATTATCGTCAATAGTTACGTTCTCTCCGAAATCCGTAAATGGATCGGATTGTGTGTCTTTTTTGGACTGACTGTTTTCAGTATTTTTGCGTCCACCAACAAACGTTATCCCATCAACAGCTATGTCAGTTGAATATCCAGTAGAACCATCAGTTCTTGTATATCTACTTGTCTGAATACGTCCCTCGACGATTAACATATCGCCTTTTGATACATAAGCATTGATAGTGTCAGCTGTCCCTTTGAAAGCAACACAATTGATATAATCTGCCTCATATTGACCATTAGCATTTTTAAATTTGCGGTTAACTGCTAAAGAAAATCTAACAACTGAAGCTCCATTCGCAGACTTTCGAATTTCAGGGTCTGCTGTTAACCTACCCGCAAGTACTACTCTATTCATGTTATGTACCTCCTTAGATTTGTTCAGAAACAGGAATTCTTTTAAAGTTATCATCTCTGTCCTGAATAATGTCCTTTTTTTCTTGTTCTTTATCACTAACTAGACTTATTAAATCTCTAATGATATCTTCAGCGTTTGTTATCTCATCATCACTATCATAAGAAGTCATAAGTAGCTTTTCAGCTTCATTTTTAAGTTTTGGATTCAACAACATAACTAATTAATTCACCCTTTCAAATTTAATATCATTAATTTCCATAAATTTTCTTAAAGCTGTAAGTTTTGTGTAATTAGCTGTAATCTTTAATGTATAGCTTTTAATTATGTCTCTTTCATCTACTACATCTTCAACTGGTTTACTAACCATTTCTTTAACAACTTCTTGCTTTGTCTCTTCTTTAGCTACCTCTGTTTTTGCTAAACGTTCTTTTTGTTCTTTTAATTCTGTATTTCGCATTATAGCTTTTGATAAGTCAAAATCTTGTAAGAATGTATTAATTAATTCTGTTTCGAATTCACTGTTAAGTTCTTTAATGGCTTGTAAACCCATATTTACCTTTTCAATAACATTTTTGATATCTTGTTCTACTTCGGTCATCTTTGTAGTTTTATTTAACCATCTATTATCAAATACCTTTTCAAAACTTATTAACTCTGATAAATCTCCGACTAGGTTATCAAATAACTCCTTACACTCTTTTTTCTTAGCTTGTTTTTCTTCCTCTTCATATTTTTTTATTTGTACATCAATACAGTTTGAGGCTTCTTTTAAAATACTTTCTGTTTCTTTTGCTGTCTTAACAAATTCCTCTAGTGGCTTGTTAAATTTTTCGACAGTATCTTTTCGATAATCAGCCACTTTTTTAACAACTTTGTTAATACTAGCTCTTTCATCTTTAGCCTCTTTTATTTGTTCGTCATTATAAACTAAAGTTTCATAATATTCTTTTGTTTTAAGAGCGTATTCTTTGACTTCTGACATGTTATCAGTTATCTTTTGTACGCCTTCAATTTTCACATCTATATCATTTTTTAATACTGGTTTTTCCATTAAAATACCTCACTTTCTTGTTTATGTTGAATTGCTTGTTGTTTTTCTT
>CAMMNR010000055.1 GCA_946498265.1 uncultured Clostridium sp.
ATTTCAAAAGAAACTTTTGAAATGGCACAAAATATACGAAAAAGAAAAGCAAAGTCAAAATCTACATCAGGAACGAGAAAAAGAAATTATGCTTTTTCAGGTTTAATTAGATGTGGTGACTGTGGCTTTGGAGTAAGTCGGTATAACAATGAATAGAAAACAAAAGCAAAAAGGATATGAATGTTCGCAGTATAGAACTTATGGAAAAGCAAGATGTAAATGTCATGAAATAAAAGAAAGTGATATAATCATTCATTTAAAAGAATTTCTAAAATTTACTAAAGAAAAATATCAAAATGAGATAAATAAAATAGAGATTGAGGCTAAAACTAATAAAGAGCAAACCAATAAAGAAAAAATTAAGTTTGAAATTGAGATGTTAAAAGCAGAATATAAAGTATTATTAAATCAAAAAATAAAAGATTTAGCCAATAATACAAATGGGTATCAAAAACAGATGATAGAAGATTCATATAAAGAATTAGAGATAGAAAAGACAAGTAGAATAAAGAAATTACAAGAAATTTTGCAGAAAGCGGAGCAAGATATATCAAATGAAAAAATCAAAAAATTAAAAACTGCAATAGAATATTTTGATGAGATTATATGTGCTGAAGCACCTAGCAGATATGTTTTAGAAAATGTAATTGACACTATATGGATTTATAGCGATAAAACCGTAAAATACAAATTAAAAGTAGATATTGAAAAATTAATATAAAGATTGATGTTTTAAAAAGAAAAAATTTTATAAAAAACTTGTATATGGTCAAGAAAATGTGATATAATATACATATATTGGTCAAAAAAATGTGATTAAATCTGTGACTATTGGTTGAGAAAATGTGATTTCAATTATAGATTTATAAAAGGAGCTGATAGTATGTATAGAAAAATTATAACAGAATTAAAAGAATGGAAAAATAAAAAAGATAGGTTACCACTTATTTTAAAAGGGGCAAGACAAGTTGGTAAGACTTGGATTTTACAGGAATTTGGGAAAAAATGTTTTGATGATGTTTTATATATAAATTTTGAAAATGCAGGAAACATAGCAAGTTTATTTGAAGGTAGTATAGAACCCAATAGGATTATAGAATATTTATCAGCACTTAATCACAAGAAAATTGAACCTGAAAAAACATTAATAATATTTGATGAAATTCAAGAGTTGCCAAGAGCGCTTACATCTTTAAAATATTTTGCAGAAGAAACACCAGAATATGCAATATGTTGTGCTGGAAGTTTACTTGGAGTATTTTTGCATAACCAAGTTTCATTTCCAGTTGGAAAAGTAGATTTTTTAGAACTACAACCATTGGATTTTGAAGAATTTTTAATTGCAAATGATGAGAAAAATTTAATTGATATAATAAAGAAAAATAAATTAGAGCAATTACCAGATTTAATAACAGATAAATTAAAAGATTATCTAAAAAAATACTTTGTTATAGGCGGAATGCCAAGAGCAGTAAAGACATGGATTGAAGAAAAGGATTTTGAACTTGTAGAAAGGGTTCAAAAAGGTATTTTAGAAGCTTATGAAAGAGACTTTTCAAAACATACAGACAGTAGTACAGCTACAAAAATACAATATGTTTGGAATAGTATACCATCACAATTGGCAAAAGAGAATAGAAAATTTATATATGGTGTTGTAAAAGATGGTGCAAGAGCAAGAGAGTATGAAAATTCAATTAATTGGCTAAAAGACACCGGTTTAGTTAGAGTTGTAAACAGAGTAAAATGTGGCAATAAACAACCTTTGAAAGCCTATGAAGATTTAAAAGCATTCAAAATATACTTACTTGATGTTGGTTTATTAAGAGTTCTTTGTGAATTACCTTATGAAACTATAATTGAAAAAGATTCAATATATAATGAATTTAATGGATTACTTACAGAACAGTTTGTACTTCAAGAATTAGGAAATGTCAAAAAAGTAAATACAATTTATTATTGGTCAAACGAATTTCAAAGCGAAATAGATTTTGTATTTGCATATAAGAATTTAATAATACCTGTTGAAGCAAAAGCAGGAATTAATGTTAAAGCTCAAAGCCTCAAAGTATATATGAAAGAATATAATCCTAAATTTGCCATAAGATATTCTTTATTAAATATAAAATTTGATAACAATATTTTAAATATTCCATTATATGCTATTTGGAATACTGAGAATTATATAAAAGAAATTAATTAAAAAAATATTATAATTCTCTCCACATTTTAAGACTTTACCCCCGTAAAGTCTTAATCTTTGGATGAATATATGAAAATGCTTGATATTGCTGATAAAATTCGGTGTCGATAAGTTAGTCTAAAATGGAATAAAAATGCCACAAAATCGATTGTGAGGCGATTGATTAGGAAGATTATGATAAATTGGAAGAAGAAAATTTTAAATATATAATATTACCAGAATACATAACAAAAGATAAAAACTTAACAGATAAAGAAAAGAGCATTTATTCGATGATTTTAGCATTAAGTAAAACTCAAGAATGTATAATGTCAAATGCATATATAAGCTCTATGCTAAATATATCAAAAGTACATAGTTCAAGATTAATTAGTTCTTTAAGAGATAAAGGCTATATCAAAATAAAAATAGTATATAAAGAAAATTCAAAAGAAATACTAAAAAGAATTCTTACCCCTATTAACAAATATGTTAATACCTATAAACAAATTAGGACAAGACCTATTAACACAGATGTTAAAGATATATTAAAGAATAATAATATAAATTATAATAATTGGCGATACAAAAGTGACAGGGATTATAGCAATTTTGATTTTAGTAAACTGTATGCAAATAATTTTTAGAAAAGACTTGAAAAGAACTAAAAACAGAGTTAACATCACACACCAAAGGTGGTGATGAAATGAATAAAAATGAATTAAGTAATATTCTAGAAAATAACTTTTTAGATATTTTACAAAAAATATTTAATTATATGTCCGAAGAATTAGCACAGACATACGAACAAGACATTCAAGCATTAGAAAAAATTGATAATGAATTAAATGAGAAAGTCGAATTATTAAAACAAGAATTTAATTCAATAGATGAAAATAAAAAGAAAAGTATTTCAAATTTATTGTCAGAGTATATTTCTGCAAGAGATTATATAGGTGCTTATTATAATGAAAAATATTTTAAAGAACGGAGTAAAAGTTGGAATAAAATTAATTGTAGAAGCAATAAAATAAAGCCATAAGTAAGTGTCAATTTAAGGAAAACACTTACTTTTTCTATAAAAAAATATGTATATCTAATTGTTATACACAAAATAAAATGTATATACGCTAAAAGCCACGCTTTTAGTCTATTGGATGGGGTTAGTATAACTCCCTGTTCCTGCAAAATTATCTAACGGATAATTTTGACAGAATAAGGTAGTTGTAATTGAATATTATTTGTTTTTATGCTATTATATGAATTAGATAATGTAGGAGAAAATTATGAATATATTAGATAAAGCAAACTTAAAAATAAAGAATAAATATCCATTTAGTAATGATGTCTCAAATTTTTGTACCACATATGAAAGTAATAATGTTTTCCAAATTAATTTTGAGAGCATCGGATGCAAAAATTCTTATAATGGCAAATGTATTATGTGTGATTATGGTAGAGGAAGAAATATTACAAAAGATGAAATGTTACATGCATTAAATTTTGCTATTAATAGTATTAAAGGAAAAACAAAAACCTTACTAGTAAATACATATGGTAGTATTTTAGATGAATTTGAATTTTCAAAAGAAAATCTAATTGCATTATTAATTGAAATTAATAAATTAAATTTCAAAAGTATTATATTCGAAACACACTATAAAACTATTACACAAGAAAAGTTAGATTTAATAAAAACATATATTAACGATAAAAATATATTTTTTGAAATTGGAATAGAGAGTTTTAATGAAAAATATAGAAAATATTGCTTAAACAAAGACATTGATAACAATGATTTATTTAATACTATAAACTTAATTAAAGAAAATAATTGTTTTGTATCTGCTAATATCTTAATCGGGATTCCTTTTCTAGATACGGCACAACAATTAGATGATGTTATTGAATCAATAAATATAGCCTTTAAAAATAAGATAGATGAAGTGACTCTATTCCCTATTAATATTAAACAATATACTCTTTTATATGAATTATATAAAAACAATTTGTATAAGCCTATACCTTCTTGGATGCTAATTGAAATATTAAACAATGTAAAAAAAGAATATTTGGATAGAATAACATTTGCATGGTTTGGAAATAGAGATATGGTTTATTCGAATAATACAACTATTTTTCCTATAAATTGTGATAAATGTAGCAAATATTTAAATAAATTCTTAGAGAATTTTAGCAGTGCAAGAAGTGATAATAAAATTAAATTATTAGATGAAATAAATAAAATATCAAAACAATGTGATTGTAAAAAAAATTTCCTTAATCAGTTAAAATTAAAAAGCAATAAATCTTTTGAAAATACTATAAAAGAGCATTATGATTTTATAGACAAATACATTGTTGGAAAAGGAAATAATTAATGGAAAATTTATATTGGGTTGGTGTCAGAGAATCAGAAATAGAATTTTGTAAAGAATTTTTTACAAATTCAATAACTATATTCGGTAACACTAATATTTCTATGCAACAAAAATTAAATAAAGTAATTGATCATAATAATGTAAAAAATTTTGAATTGATTGATGAGTTTTTTAATGGAGAAACGAAAAAACTAGTTGAAGAAAATCCAAATACTAGATTTATGTATTACAGTCAGATTAATAGCTATGATAGTGTTAAAAAAATTGGACTATTAGATAATGTAATATGTCTTAATAACCAAAATTTAGTAAATCATATAAGCGATAAATTTGAACTAAAAAGATTATTTAAAAATATAGTACCGGTATTGGATTATGAAATATTAAGTGGAGAATATTGCAAGTATGATTATTTGAATAAAAAATTTAATACATCAGATGGCTCATTTGTAATTCAAAGTTCTACTGGTTCAGGAGGATCAGGTACATTAGTTTTAAACAATAAAAATGAGCTAAATCTTGATATATCAAAAAAACAAAATTATATGGTTACAAGATATTGTGAAGATAATATACCAATAAATATTCATGTTTTAATTTCAAATAATAAAATTTTGCTATTACCTGGCTCTGTACAAATAATTCAAAACATAAATAATAAATTAGCATATAAAGGATGCGATTATATTGCATATAATAATATAAACAATAAACTTATAGGAAAAATTGAAGAATATGCTTATAAAATTGCTGAAAAATTAAGACAAAAAGGTTATATGGGATTATGTGGTATAGATAGTATCATTTATAATGATGAAATATATTTAATGGAAGTAAATACTAGATTTCAAAATTCTTCAACAGTTTTAAATCTAGCATTAAAAGATAACAAATTACCTTCATTACAGGAATTAAGCATATCTTGTTTTTCTAATGAAGATATTACTTTAAAGAAGTTCGATGTGAATTATAGTTGTTATATCAAAGAAAAGAATACAAGAATCGATGAAATAGGACTTGAACCAATTATTAAGCTTGATAATATAAATAGTAATGTAGATGTGGAAGAATATTCATATACAGGAAGTTTAATATATGATAAGTCAATAATTAATTTTATCAGTCAATAATAAATGTATACTATAATTAGGTCAAATCAAATCGTATGTTGTCATATAAGTAGCAGGAACTAAGTAGGTTGCGAACACTTAGTTCTATTTTTTTTGCAAATTTTACGGGGTGACCAAAAGTCTCCCTTTTATTTTTTTGTAATCCGCCTAAAAGCCACGCTTTTAGACAGTTAGAGGGATACGAGACGTCTCCCTGATCCTGCAAGTAAAAAATGAATAAATTTTATAAAAATAAATACACTAATATAGTAGGTAGAAAATTTAATGTTTTGCTTGACAAAATCAAGTATAAGATGTTATACTATCTACAGTAGATCAGTACTTCAGTAATCCTACGGGACTGAAGTCGGAATAGATTAGTACCTCGTGTAACCTTAGGTTCCGAGGTCTTTTCTTACATTATAGGAAACTACATTTCCTATAATGTAAGAAAATATAATTGCACAGAAAAATTGCAAAGCAATTTTTCGCGTCGACAAATCTTATACGCTTCATACTAAACCTTAAATTAATATAACAAGTATTAAAAGCGAAGCTAGATTTGTCTCAAAATAGGAGGTAATTATTGGAAAAAGAATTCAAAACAATAGATGAGCAAATAGAATTATTACAAAGCAGAAACTTACACATAGAAAATAAAAACATTGCTAGAAAAATTCTATTAAAAAATAACTACTATTATTTGATAAATGGATACAAAGATATATTCTTAAATAAAAATAGTAAAGAAGAAAAATTCGCTAATGAGACTACTCTAGAAGAAATTTATAGTTTATATGAATTTGATAGAAAAATAAGAATTATATTTTTAGAATATATTTTATTAGTGGAAAGAAAAATTGATACTTATATAGCGTATGAGTTCTCAAAAAATTATGGTCATAAAAATTATTTAATTCCAGAAAATTTTAATAATTCAAATAAAAATAAAGAGTTAATTCTTAAATTTATAAATGATATTAATCTTGAAATATCCCATCAATATAAAAATTCTAATAAGATGATTATACATTATTTAGATACGTATAAATATATCCCTTTATGGGTATTGATTAGAATTTTATCTTTTGGAAAAGTTTCAAAATTTTATAGTTTTATGAAGCAAAAAGAACAAAATAATATAAGTAGAAAATTTAATATACAAAGTGAAACATTAAAAATATATTTAATAAACCTAGGCAATGTACGAAATATATGTGCTCATGATGAAAAACTATATGATGTTAGATTAAAAAAGAGAATAAATATTACTGATTATCACAGACAATTAATGTTAACAAGAAAAGATAATAAAACTGCATATGCAACAAGAGATTTATTTTCTGTAATAATTATATTAAAAATATTGTTAGAAAAAGACGTTTTTAATGAGTTTTATCATAATATTATTGCAAAAATAGAAAAATTAGAAACTCAACTTTTTACAATAAAAATAGATAAAGTCTTATATAAGATGGGATTTCCTAAAAATTATAGGAATTTATTTGAACTATGAATAATCTTTTTGCAACATTCATATAAAAAATTGGACTCCTATTGTTAGAAGGATATATTTTGTGTATCTAACACAGGAGGTAATTTTTTGATTGTAACAAAAAATTATAGGTATTAGAATTTTGTAAAGTAATTTTAGACTAAAAGAGATATTTGTTTATTTCTTTTTGCATAATATTTAGAGAGAAATATTATGAAGGAGTCAAATAATATGCAAATTACTTCTAATGAAATTTCTAATACAAAATATATGCAAATTTATTTAACTAAAGAAGAGTTAAAAATTCAAGAAATACAAGATAAGATAAAAGAATATAAGAAGCAAAAATATAAAATAGGAATATTTGTAACAGGAAAAGAAAACTATCCCGAAATTCTTAAAAAAATAGTTACAAAACAAGTGGAATTATCAGATAATGCATGTTAACATAGACCAAGAGCAATATCAGGCAAAAGGAGGGAAAATGACAGTTGTACGGATATTGTAGATTGTCTAGAGATGAAGATAAAGAAAATTATTCAAGCATAGAGGAACAAAAAAGAATTATTAAAGAATATGCTTCTACTCGTAATTGGATTATCGAAGATAAAGACTTCTACATAGATGATAATGTTTCGGGATATACCTTTAATAGACCTGAGTTCACAAAGATGTTAGAAAAAGTAAAGGAAGGAAAAATTGATGTAGTAATAGCAAAAGATTTATCAAGAATCGGAAGAAATAATGGAAAAGTTTTGGTACTTATTGATGAATTTAAAAATATGCAAAAAAATTTAATATTAGTTTCTGAAATGGGTGGTTCTTATGATGTATTAAATGACAGAGATGATTGCATAGGCATTACAACTTGGTTTAATGAAAGATATGTAAAAGATTGTTCAAGAAAAACAAGAGATCATATGTATTCAAAACAAAAAACAGCAAGGCTTATAATGGGAAATTACTATGGTTATGAAAAAATTTTCAAAGATAATATACCAATGCTATATATTATTGAAGAACTAAAACCAGTTATTAAACTTATATTTAAATTATATGTTGAAGATAGAATGGGTTTTCAAAGAATTAGTCAAGAATTAAATACAAGATATAATTATCCTACACCATCTAAATATTATAGAGAAAAACATTTAGAAAGAGGCAGAATATATAAGCATAAAGTACAGGAAAAATGGACAAAAGATATGGTAAGTAATATTTTGAAAAATGAAATTTATACTGGAACTTTGATTACTCATAAAAAAAGAACTGTAAATATAAGAGGCAAGGCTGTGAAACTTCCAAAAGAGGAACAATTTATATTTGAGAATCACCATGAACCTATTATTTCAAAAGAAATATTTAATTTAGCACAAGAAATAAGAGTTAAGAAATCAAAACAAAATACTTCAGGAGCAAATAAAAAAAGAGACTACTATTTTTCAGGAATGTGTATATGTAATGATTGTGGCTCTGGAATGTCAGGAATTATGATTAAAAGAAAAGTAGCTGAGAAAGGTTATGATTGTTCAAAGTACAGACAATTTGGAACAAAGGCTTGTCATTGCCATGAAGTAAAGGAAAAAGATATTTTAATTCATTTAAAAGAGTTTTTAAAATTTACAAAACAGAAATATTTAGAAGAAATAAAAAATATAAAAATTGAAATAAAACAAGATAAAAAAGAAAATAATAAATATAAATTGCAAAATAAATTAAATATTTTAAATGAAGAATATAAAATGCTTGTTAATCAAAAAGTAAAGGAATTAGCATCTGCAAATAATGAAATGGCAAGAGAATTTATAGAGAATACATATAAAGAATTAGAAAAAGAAAAGATGCAAAGTATGTCTTACATACAGACATTATTAGAAAAAGATGAAAAGAAAAATATAAAAGAAAAAATAAATAAGCTAAAAACTTCAATAGAGTATTTTGACGATATTATAAATTCAAAAGTGCCAAACAAAATGATATTACAAATGATTATTGATAAAATATATATTGGAAGAGATAAAACTATTAAATTTAGATTAAAAGTTGATATTAATAAAATGATTTAAACAAATCCAAAGATGCGTACTTTACCCCCGTATGCACAACAGAAATGATAGCATTTACAAGAGCACATACATATTTTAAAGAATTAAATACAGAATTATTAGGACTGAGTGTAGACAGTAATACATCACACTTAGCATGGATTTATGATATTTACTATAAAACAGGAATAAAAATTTCATTTCCAATAATAGCAGATAGAAATGGACAAATAGCAAGAAAATACGGCATGATTTCAAATGATATTAGTAATACAGAAACAGTAAGAAATGTATTTATTATTGATGATAAAGGAATAATAAGAACTATATTAATATATCCAATGAATGTAGGAAGATTTATTCCTGAAATAATAAGAATAATTCAAGCACTCCAAATGGCAGATTGTATGAAAAGTTCTACACCAGCAAATTGGATGCCAAATCAACCTGTTATAATGCCAATTCCAAAAACTTTTGAAGAATTACAAGAAAAAAATAATTATATACAAGAAAATAGAAATGGAATCAATTGGTATTTAAGTTTTGAAGAACCTACTGAACAATGTAAAATTAATGAAGAACAATAAATTAGGTCTCTTTTAAAATCCTTTATTATTTATAATATTTTAATAGAATAATTTATGAAATATTACACATACTAATACCACAAAACCAGTTTTTGGAGGTAGCATATGGAAGGAAATCAAAAGATACATTGTTCAGTAAAAGACTGTAAATACAATGAAGAATACGGAAATATATGTACTTTACAAGCAATAAATGTTACACCAAATTCAAACAAAAATGAAGCAAAAAAGCCAGATGAATCAATGTGTGCAAGTTATGAATATGAGAAGGAATAATTTTTCTTCTCATATTTTCTTGACATATAGAAGAAATAGAAATAAAATATCGTTATAATATTTAAATCAAAAATAGAAAGGATGATATTATGTTAGTAACAACAAAAGAGATGTTTGAAAAATCAATGAAAGAAAATTTCGCAATAGGAGCATTTAATGTAAATAATATGGAAATAATGCAAGGTATAGTAGATGCAGCTGCAGAAAATAAGTCACCAGTAATATTACAAGCATCTGCAAGTGCAATAAAATATGCAAGAATAGGAT